>NZ_JBXAJV010000010.1:0-248411 GCF_058797635.1 Pseudomonas sp. GW823-FHT02C02
AGGTCATCGTCAAGATTAAATTCCGAAACCCCTATCTGCGTATGCAGGTAGGGGTTTTGTTTTGTCCGCAGGAAAGTTCTCCTCAAGCTACAACACAAATTTGCACAGTTATTTTCGACTCATGACACTAGAATAGGTCCAACTTTTTTCGGAGCCAGAGCCCTTATGCCAGATCCGGTTGACGCCCCCGGGCTGTCAGAATTACCGCTGGACGACTTGGTGGCCTGCCATGAGTGTGACTTGCTGATGCGCAAGCCTGAGCTTGCCCATGGCGAGAAAGCCCTGTGCCCGCGCTGCGGTTACGAACTCTACGCCCATCGGCACAACGTAGTGCAGCGCAGTCTCGCGTTGGTCATCGCCGCGCTGTTGTTGTACATCCCGGCGAACTTTTTACCCATCATGCAGCTCAATCTACTCGGGCAATCGTCGCAAGACACCGTCTGGACCGGCGTTGTCGGTCTGTTCGATACCGGCATGCAAGGCGTCTCGGTGATTGTGTTCCTGTGCAGCATGGGAATCCCGTTGCTCAAGTTGCTCTGCCAATTGGCCGTGCTATTGAGCATCCGGTTTGATATCGGACGCAGCTACGGTTTGCTGCTCTACCGTATTTATCACCATCTAAGGGACTGGGGGATGCTCGAGGTTTACCTCATGGGCGTACTGGTGGCGATCGTAAAACTGGCAGATATGGCAGCCATTACAGTAGGTCTCGGTTTGGCCTGCTTTATCAGTTTGTTGTTGGTCCAGGTCTGGTTGGAGGTCGTGATGTCGCCTCATCAGATCTGGCAGGCTTTGTCAGGAGAGGATGCCCATGCGGGCGATTGATGCAGGCATTCTGATTTGCACCGAATGCCATGAATTGAACAAGCAGGAAGCCGACACCGACGAGCAAACCTGCACCCGTTGCGGTGCGCTGGTGCACGCCCGTCGCCCGAACAGTGTCATGCGGACCTGGGCACTGCTGGTCACCGCAGCGATTCTCTACATTCCGGCCAACGTGCTGCCGATCATGACTGTCAGCTCATTAGGGCAGGGCGATCCCAGCACCATCATGTCGGGCGTTATCCAGCTGGTTCAGCACGGTATGATTCCCATCGCCGCCGTGGTTTTTATCGCCAGTATTCTGGTGCCGACGTTCAAGCTGGTGGGCATCGCACTGCTGCTGTTTTCAGTACAACGCCGCCAGCCCCTCTCGGCACGCCAACGAATCTGGATGTACCGCTTTATCGAGTTCATCGGCCGCTGGTCGATGCTGGACATCTTCGTGATCGCCATCCTGGTGGCGGTCGTGAATTTCGGACGGCTTGCCAGCGTCGAAGCCAATCTTGGTGCCATCGCTTTCGCCAGTGTGGTGATTTTGACGATGCTTGCCGCAGTTACTTTCGATCCCCGACTGATTTGGGATAACACGGAGTCGGACGACGACCATGACTGATTTGCCTACAGCTAAAACCCGACCGGCTTCGAACTGGTCTGCCATCTGGGTGCTGCCCCTGATCGCCCTGATCATCGGCGGCTGGCTCGGCTGGCGTGCCTACAGCGAAACTGGCATCGAGATACAGGTGCGTTTCGAAAGCGGTGAAGGCATTCAGGCCAACAAGACTGAAGTCGTCTATAAGGGCATGCCAGTCGGCAAGGTGAAAACCCTTAAGCTCGATGACGAAGGCAGTTCCAAAGGTGTGATCGCCACCGTCGAGATGAACAAGGACGTGGAGCAATACCTCAAGACCAGCACCCGTTTCTGGCTGGTCAAACCGAGCGTGACCCTGGCTGGTATCACCGGGCTGGAAACGCTGGTGTCCGGCAACTACGTGGCCATCAGCCCCGGCGAGGGCGAGCCTACCCGCAAGTTCAAGGCCCTGGCTGAAGAGCCCCCGCTGTCAGACTCTCAGCCCGGCCTGCACCTCACCATCAAGGCTGATCGTCTCGGTTCACTGAATCGCGGCAGCCCGGTGTTCTACAAGCAGATCAAGGTCGGCCAGGTCAAAAGCTACTTGCTGTCGGAAGATCAAAGCACAGTCGAGCTCAAAGTGTTCATTGAGCCCACCTACGCCAATCTGGTGCGCAAACACACCCGTTTCTGGAACGCCAGCGGCATCAGCATCGACGCCAACCTGTCTGGTGTAAAAGTGCGCAGCGAATCGCTCGCCAGCATCGTCGCCGGCGGTATCGCCTTCGCCACGCCGGAGAACCGCAAGGACAGCCCGCCCACCGATCCAAGCCTGCCGTTTCGCCTCTACGAGGACTTCGATGCCGCCGCTGCCGGTATTCGGGTCAAGGTCAAACTCAGCGATTTCGAAGGCCTGCAGGCCGGCCGTACTCCGGTCATGTACAAAGGCATCCAGGTCGGCAACCTGAAAGCACTGAAGGTCGATCCGGACCTGAATGCCGCCACTGCCGAATTGACACTTGATCCACTGGCCGAGGATTACCTGGTCGAAGGCACTCAGTTCTGGGTGGTCAAACCGTCGATTTCCCTTGCGGGCATCACCGGGCTGGAGGCCTTGGTCAAAGGTAACTACATCGCTGTGCGACCGGGCGACAAAGGGGCCGCGCCGCAACGTGAATTTGTGGCCAGACCCAAGGCGCCGCCGTTGGACCTGCGTTCGCCCGGTCTGCACCTGGTGTTGTTCACCGAAAACCTGGGTTCGCTGGAAGTCGGCAGTCCGATTCTCTATAAGCAGGTCAAGGTTGGTTCGGTGCAGAGCTATCAGTTCTCCAAAAAGAAGAAGCAACTGGTGATCGGTGTCCACATCGAGAAGGAATACGAAGGCTTGGTCAATGCCTCGACACGCTTCTGGAATGCTAGCGGAATCACGCTCACAGGCGGACTGACCGGTGGAATCCAGGTCAAAAGTGAATCGTTGCAAAGCCTGATGGCCGGCGGCATCGCTTTCGAAACCCCCGAAGCCAAGGCGCCGTTGCAAAAACGCATTCCGCGTTTCCGCCTGTTCGCCAGCCATGAGGAAGCCAACCAGAAAGGCGCCGTGGTTACGATCAAGGTCGATCGCGCCGATGGCTTGCGCAGTGGCACTCCCGTGAGATTCAAAGGCTTGGATGTCGGCAAGATCGAAGATGTCGACCTCAGTGATGACCTGCAATCGGTGATGCTCACCGCACGAATCACCGAAGTGCCGGAGCGCATTGCCCGGGTCGGCAGCCAGTTCTGGGTGGTCAAGCCTGAGTTGGGCCTGATCAAGACCTCCAACCTGGAAACGCTGGTAACTGGCCAATACATCGAAGTGCAGCCAGCAGCGAAGAATCTGGGGCCGCAGAAGAACTTCGTCGCCCTGGCCACTCCACCGGAATCGGCCAAGCAAGAAGCCGGTTTGAGTCTGGTGTTGAGCGCCGCTCGCCGTGGTTCACTGAAAACCGGTGTGCCGGTAACGTACCGCGAGGTCACCGTGGGCAAGGTGACGGGCTATGAATTGGGTCAGACCGCTGACCGTGTGTTGGTGCACATTCTGATCGAGCCGAAATACGCGCCATTGGTGCGCAGCGGCACGCGTTTCTGGAACACCAGCGGTTTCGGGTTCGACTACGGCTTGTTCAAAGGCGCGACGGTCCGTACCGAATCGTTGGAAACGCTGATTCAGGGCGGTATCGCCTTCGCCACGCCGGAGGGTGATCGCATGGGCAATCCGGCGCGGCCTGAGCAGACGTTCCCGCTGTTCGACAAGTTTGAAGATGAATGGCTGACCTGGGCGCCGAAGATTTCACTCGGTAAATAGACTATTGGTGTCCCTGCTGCCGCCATCGCGAGGAGGCTCGCTCCCACAAGGGATTGGCTGTGACCACGGAATTTGTGATCGACACCAACCCCCTGTGGGAGCGAGCCTGCTCGCGAAGAGGCCCTCAAGTACACTGAATCACTAAAAAGACATGCCCAAAAAAAGGCCGCGATCCATTGGATCGCGGCCTTTTTAATGCCTTCGATTAACGCGAATCAAACCGCGTCCAGCTCCGGCTCATCTGCTTCAACGTTAACTACAGCCTTCACCTCATCATGACGACGGATGTACTTCCAGTCCGCCTCATCGATGTAGATCCCGTTTGGCCCACTGCCACCTTCCAGGTCAATCGCCACACTGGCACAGACCTGCGGCTTCACACTCGCCAGGATCGGCACGAAGCCAAGTTGCAGACTCGTTTCCAGCAGCGCAGCCTGGTTCTTCTCGTCGATGTCCGCCGCCTCGTCGAGGTAGTACGGCAGGCGCACGCGACCGGCCTGGTCGCGGTCCATCAAGTGCAGCAACAAGTACATGTTGGTCAGCGCCTTGATGGTCATCGTGGTGCCGTTGGAGGCCGCGCCATCGATGTCAGTGTGGATAACCGGTTGACCATTGACCTTGGTAATCTCGAACGCCAGTTCGAACAAGTCCTTGAGGCCGAGCTGGTTGTGGTTAGCCGCCACCAGACGGGCCAGGTATTCCTTGGCTTCTTCGTTCTTGTTGTCCTGATCGGCGCTTTGGCTCAGGTCGAAGACCGAAAGGGTTTCGCCTTCCTCGTACTGACCGGCGCTGTGGATGATCTGGTCGATGTGCTTGAGGGCTTCCTTGTTCGGCGCGAGCACGATGCGGAAGCTCTGCAGGTTGGAGACCTGACGTTTGTTGATCTCGCGGTTGAACAGCGCCAGTTGATGCTCAAGGCTGTCGTAGTCGCTGCGGATGTTGCGCAGGGTCCGGGCGATGTCGGTCACCGCCGCACGGCGCGCCTTGCCGAGGGTCAGCGCTTCGTCGGTGCGGTGCGCGTAAGCGTTGATCAGCAGTTGCAGGCGACGCTCCATATCGTCTTCGCTGTCGAACTTGGCCACGCCCTTGAGGCGAACCTGCGCATAAAGCGCCTCGATCTGGCCATCGCTGCGCTGCAAACCCTGCCAGCTGTCCTGATAGTCGTTGAGCAGCGGCAGCAGGTTGTCCATGGAGTCATCGATCGGGTCCATGAACGGCGTACCGAACGGCAGGTCTGCGGGCAACAGCTGACGGCGGCGCAGGGCGTCGTCTAGGGTGCGTTGCTTGGCTTCCATGTCGCCGATCTGCCGGCCGACCAGTTGCAGCTTGGCCGACAGTTGCTGGACGCGCTCGGTGAAGGCATCGCTGGAACGCTTCAATTCGTCCTGCGCCGCTTCCATCTGCGCCAGTTGCTCCAGCTTGTCGCCTTCTTCGGCGCTCAGGGTTTGTGCGCGGCGGAAATCTTCCAGGGCTTTTTGCGCATCCAGCACTTGCTGGTACAGCGCTTCGGTCTGGGTCTTGCTCGCTGCGCGGTCGGCGACCACGGCAGCCTGGGTTTTCAGTTGCTTGAGTTCTTTCTCCAGGCGGTCTTTCTGATCGCGCAATGCCGCGCGGTCGGCCAGGGCTTGCAGGGCTGGCGGCTCAATGTGCGAGATGTCGATGGCCAGGCCTGGTACTTCGAAACGCTCACCTTTGAAGCCGTCGAGGATCAGCTCCAGGGATTTGACCCACTGACCGTCCTCATCCAGCGTAATGCCATGCTCACCCAGCGGCAGGCTGAACAGCGCGCTGTTGAACAGACGCATCAAACGCTCAACGTCCTGCTGCGAGAACTCTTCGCGCAGACGGGCGTAGCTGTTGTTGTCGGCGTGATCGAGTTGCTGTTTCACCGATTTCAGGCGTTTTTCCAGGTCCCGCAGACGTTCTTCGAGGTCTTCGGCAGAGAACTGCCGCGACTGGGCCAGCGCACCGGCCAGTTCATCGTGCGCGTCCTTGGCCGCGAGCAGTTGCTGCTCCAGCACTTTGACGTCATCGACCAACGCGAAGCGATTCTTCAACGCCGAGAGTTCGCCGAGCCAACGTTGGATGCCGGTGATTTCCCGCTCCAGGCGCATCAACTCCTGAGTGCCGCCACGCTGATCGTTTTGCAGCGCGTCCTGCTCGTTGCGGTAGTGCTCGGCCTGAATCGTCAGCTCTTCCTTGCGCGCACTGGCGTAATCCGACCAAGTGCCAAGCAACGAATCGAGCAGCGGAGAGATCCGGTGCAACTTGCCGCGCAGAATATTGCGCTGGGTCACGCCAGCGGCGAGGGCTTCAACCAACGGGCCGGCGGTGACCAGCGAGTTGTAGTCCTGCTCCATGCGGCGTACATCGCGGAACGCTTCTTCGCACGCGGCGATGTAATCGACGCTGCCGGAACGCAAGCTGTGTTCAAACG
The DNA here is from genome assembly GCF_058797635.1 of Pseudomonas sp. GW823-FHT02C02. Classification (NCBI taxonomy): domain Bacteria; kingdom Pseudomonadati; phylum Pseudomonadota; class Gammaproteobacteria; order Pseudomonadales; family Pseudomonadaceae; genus Pseudomonas; species Pseudomonas sp. GW823-FHT02C02. The sequence goes on from NZ_JBXAJV010000010.1 coordinate 6,169, forward strand.
CATCGAGGAACAGCTGCTTGAGCTTGGCCGCGGTGATTTCGCGCATGTGCAGCAGGTTGATGAACAGTGCGCGGAACGTCTTCAGGCTCTGCTCGCTGGTGGAGCGCAGCGGGATCAGGGTCAGGTCCAGCGGGATTGAGGTGTGACCGCCGACCAGCAAGCGACGCAGCTCATCCGGCTTGAGTTCATAGGCTTTCAGGCCCTCTCGCTCAAGGTTGGTGAACAGCTCTTTCTGGCGCAGGCAGGTGTCGTTCTTCTGGTAATGCGCCAGGTCCAGTTTGCCGGCGTAGGCAAAGAACTGGTGACCGAAACCACCGCCCGGGCCGCGCCCGACCACGCCGATTACGTGCGGGCCGTGGGGCAGCGAGACTTCGACCAGGATGTAACTGGTGTCCGAGGCGAAGTAGAAACGACGGGATTGTTCCAGGCTGTACTTGCCGAAACTCATGTCCGACATGCGCGCCAGAATCGGAAACTGCAACGCGTTGATCGAGGCGGATTTACCGAGGTTGTTCGCGCCGTAGACCGACAACGGTTCTTCCAGCGGGAACAGGCCGAGGCTGTAACCGGCGGTGTTCAAAAGGGCAAAGCGGCGAATGCCGTAGCGTTCCTTGCTCATGCGTCGGTCTCCTGTTCTTCTGCAATGGCGCGGGCCATGGCGTCTTCTTCGCTTTCTTCTTCGAAGTCACTCAGATCGAGCGGATCATCGGTTTGCAGCAGTTTTTCGTCGCTGTCGTCATCGATCAGCACCGGAACCGGCAGCGGTAAGACGCTGTGCAGGCTGGCCGCCAGATCGCGGTCTTGTTGAACCGACAGGCAAACGTCGAGGAAACGATGCATCGGCGGCAGGAAGCGGTAGATGCCGTTTTCTTCGCCGGCAAAACCGAGCTGGGTCATGCGGCGCATGATTTTTTCTTCGAGTTCTTCCACGGTCTGCACTTCGGCCTGGATGAACAGGTCGCGGTATTTTTCCAGCAAGGACGGCAATTCATCGCGGCCGAGGCTGCCGCCGTCGAGCACGGCGACCGGGTCACGCCCCTGATCCGCCAAGTGCTCGACGAGGATGAAGGTGAACAACGCCAGACGTTGCGCAGTCTTGTTCACCGCTGCCGCCGCAAGGTCCGGCACGAAGTAATAGAAACCACGGGTATCGCAGACCAACTCATAGCCCAGCGCCCTGAACAGCGTGCGGTACTGGTCCTGGAAGTTCGACAGTTGCGCGTACAACTCCGGGTCGCGGCGGCTGACGTGGTAGCCCTTGAACAGCTCGCGAAAGATCGGCGCCAGTTGGGACAGTTCGGATAGATCAAGATGCATGTGGGGTGCTCGCAGAATCCTCGGCGGCGGTGTCGCGGGCCGAGAGCAGGGCGAAGGAGCGCAGGCTGACCTGGTGCTCGTGAGTGTGGTAATCGCGGCGTTCCAGACGCTCGCGTGTGAAGCGTTTTTCCCGCGACAGGCGCGAGAACCAGTAAAGCAATTCGTCGGTGGCGCCGTCCGGCTCCTGCTCCAGCAGCCAGGTCATCAGGTCCGGCATCGGCAGGGCGTCTTCGCAGCGTTCGAGCATTTCCCGAACCGTGCGTGGCGCGCGCGGCGCTTCGCCTTTCTGCGTTTTGTGGGCCTTGGGGAAGCGCGCCGGTTTCGGCTCGAATCGGGCCAGCGCATAAACGTAGGCTTCGACCTGACTGGCGCTGCCGAGGAAGGTGCTTTGCGGGCGGGTGAACATCGGCATCGCCGCTTGCGGCACCGCATCGATGCCTTTGCGACGAATGGCCGACAAGGCCAGCGCAGCGCCACGGGTCACGGCGTTGTGTCGACGGGCTTCTTCACGCAGCGGCAGCAGCAATTCGCGGGCGTGGCGCAGGGTCAGTTGGGCGCTGGTCTGCATTTCGAGGATGCGCGCGTGAGTACGCAGCAGCATGTCGTCGTCGACCAGGTGACCGAGGCGCTGTTGTTCGGTGAGCATGCGCAGCAGGACGTTCTCGACCTTGCGCACGCCTTGCTCGAAGGCACCGTCGGCGTTCACCAACTGAATCATCGGCTCGACGTATTCGTCCCAGGTCGCCAGTACTTCGGCGTAACGCTGACGCAGCGGGATCTGCCGGTCGCTGGTCTTGGCGCGTTCGGCGACGGCCACCAGGGCCTGTTCGTCGTTGGCGAGTTTCTTCAATACATCGCGTACGCGCATGTCGAGCAAACGCAATTGGCGCGCCAGATCGTGGCCGTCGCGAATGTCGAAAGCGTCCTGAATATAACCGGCCAGACGTTCGAGGTGGCGCAGATAGGCTTCGATTTCCAGGCACAGGCCCAGACGGTGCTCACGGCGCAGGTAAGCGAGGAAGTCGTGGATCTGCGCATTGAGCTCGAAACGGTTCGGGCTTTTTGCCACGGGAACCAGAATGTCGAGGCGGATCCACACGTCCAGCAGGCTGGTGATGTCCTGCGGCGTACTGTCGAGTTGCTGGGCTGCCAACTGTGAACGCAGTTCGTTGAGGCTCAATGTGCCTTGGTCGAAGTGCTCGCACAGTGGCTCCAGAAGTGCCCAGTGTTCAGCGAGGGCGCGCAAGACGCGCTTGGGTTCGATCATCGGAATGGCCGGCTGGTTGGCGATTAAAAGCCGCGATTGTACTGCATCGGGACCGATGCGATTCACTCTCGGGACGGGCTGTAGCTGTTTCTAAGGGAAAGAGTATCGATCAAGCGCGGGCGATCTTGAGCGAAGGGCGGTAGAATCAGCGCACTTTAGTTATCCACAAGTGGCCGACCTTTGCTAATCGAGTCCCGTCGCCGCGCCTATTTGACTGCCATGCAGGTGGTCAACTGGCTGCCGCGCACTGAATTGCCCTTTGCCGCGCCATCGCGTCCCGAGCTGATGGAGATGCCGGAGCCGTTGGTCGTCGCGCCGGTGGTGCCTGCCTCCGCGCCAGCACCTGCCGCTGCCGCTGCGCCGGTGATGGCACCGACGGAGCGCGTCAAGATCGAGGTGCCGCGGCCATCGCTGGCCAGCACCCGCACGAACGCCAAGGTCGAAGAAGACGCCGCGCCAGTCGTCGCCAAGTCTGTGCCAGTGCCGCCACCGCGTTTTTCCCTGCAATTGCTGCGCGCTGGTCGGTGCCTGCTGTTGGTCGAGTTACCCACAGGCGAGACGTTCCAGACCCGCGATCCGGCCTATCTGCTGCTCAAAGACATGCTGCGCGCCGCCGGTCTGCCGGACAGCCCACAGATCATCGGCGAGCCGGTGCGCTGGCCGCTGTTGGCCCGGGGCACCATGGATCAGGGGCCGGAAGCCGCTCGGGACTTCGTGCAAGGTTTTCTCTCGGCCCGGCTGGAAGACGCTCCGTGCGTTTGCGTGTGGCTGATCGGCCTGCCAGCGGTGCGTTTTGCCGGTGAGGCGAACGCCGAATCCTTCAACCGTGAACTCCAGGTCGAAGGCCTGGGCTCGGTCTGGGCCCTGCCGGGCCTGGAATTATTAATGGAAGAGCCACAGCGTAAGGCTGATGTCTGGCAAGCCATGCGTCGGCTGATGGCGCGCTGGAAAGAATCAAATGAGTGACGCTGTATCGTTCCGCCCGATGACCGAGGCGGACCTGGACGCTGTACTGAAAATCGAATACGCGGCGTACAGCCATCCCTGGACCCGCGGGATTTTTCTGGATGGGCTGGGCAAGTACCAGATCTGGCTGATGTTCGAAGGGCAGCAACAGGTCGGTCACGGCGTGGTGCAGATCATTCTGGATGAAGCGCATCTGCTCAACATCACCGTCAAGCCCGAGAATCAGGGCCGTGGGCTGGGTTTGACGCTGCTGGAGCATTTGATGTCCCGGGCGTATAACGCCAAGGCGCGGGAATGTTTTCTGGAAGTGCGCGACAGCAACCGTGGCGCGTTCAAGTTGTATGAGCGTTATGGGTTTAACGAGATTGGGCGGCGGCGGGATTACTACCCCGCGGTGGGAGGGCGGGAAGATGCCGTGGTCATGGCCTGCACTTTGGTCGACTGAGCCTTTTTGAAGCTTCGCGGGCAAGCCTCGCTCCTACAGGACTGGTGTCGTACCCACTAATCCCGTAGGAGCGAGGCTTGCCCGCGAAGGCGTCCTGACTGACATCTACGATCAACGATTACCGTCCATCGGATCCCGCCGCGCCATCTCCGCCTCATCCAGCCCATTGCCCCCGCCAATATCGTCTTCATCGACAATACTCAAATCCCAATCCGCCTGATTGCCTTCACCGGCCTCATGGGCATCCCGCGCACCGTCTTCACGGATCAACGTTTCCGGGCTCATGTCATCATCTGTAGACTCATGGTCATCGGTCGAGGCCCCCGTCATGCCCGCTTCACGCACACGTTCCCGAGGCATCAGCCGTTCGCGCTCGGTTTCCGGCAGTTCGTCGCCTATTTTCGCGCTGGGTTCTTCCTCGTCGAAATCCAGTTCATGCATCGAACCCATGCGGTCTTCGTTGTCGTCGATGGGCTCGGGCTGCACCGCATCGTACGGACGTCGTGAATCAGTCATGGCAATTCCTCATACTGTGGGCCTTACTAGGGTGGACCCGCTGAACTCCTGAGAATTCCACCCGGCATTACTTGCATCAAGCGCGTGACCCCGACGGGCGGTTGTCTGTCAAACCAGCGCATCATTCTTGAGGCTTTACAGCATGAACGAATTACAAGATCTGATTGATAACAACGAACGCTGGGCCGAGGCGATCAAACAGGAAGATCCGGACTTCTTCTCCAAGCTGGCTCGCCAACAGACGCCGGAATACTTGTGGATTGGCTGTTCCGACGCCCGGGTGCCTGCCAACGAGATCGTCGGCATGCTGCCCGGCGACCTGTTCGTCCACCGCAACGTGGCCAACGTGGTGCTGCACACTGACCTCAACTGCCTGTCGGTGATTCAGTACGCGGTCGACGTGCTCAAGGTCAAACACATCCTCGTCACGGGCCACTACGGCTGCGGCGGTGTGCGCGCTTCGATGCAGGATCGCCAGCTGGGCCTGATCGACGGCTGGCTGCGCTCGATCCGTGATCTCTATTACGAGAAGCGCGAAGAACTGGCCGGGTTGCCGACCGAAGAAGAGCGGGTCGACCGTCTCTGCGAGCTCAACGTGATCCAGCAAGTGGCCAACGTCGGCCATACCAGCATTGTGCAAAACGCCTGGCATCGCGGGCAGAACCTGTCGATCCATGGTTGCATCTACGGCATCAAGGATGGCCGGTGGAAAAGCCTGAACACGACCATCAGCGGTTTTGAGCAATTGCCGCCGCAGTACCGACTGCGTCCGGTCGAAACGCTGTAAAACGGTTCAACAGAGACTGCGCCGACGCCAGTGGTGGAAATACAACTGGCCGTCGGCGTTCGGCTGTTCATCGTAGCCGCAGATCCAGCCTCGACACTCCGGGGACCCGCACTGACAGGCGAACTGGCGCAGCAGTTTGTCTTCGGTCGTGGCGTAATCCATCGTCAAGTTGTCGCCTTTATTAATATCCGTCAGTGCCCACAACCACATTTCGCTCATGTCGAGAAAGACATTGGGGTCGCAGGAGTGCCTCAGCAGCCCGCTGAAGTGTGGGTCGTAGACGTGGATACCAGGCGCCAGTTGCCGGGTATGTCGATGGCGATAAGGCACGAGATGCCCCGACACGCGGCAGATTCGGCTGATCTGTGGAAATTCGCGCAGGGCTACGATGGCCGCGGCCAATCCACTCGCGTTGTAGATAATCTCGAAATCGACCCGGGAAGGAAATCCAAGGCCTGGCGGTAGCTCCGGGAATGGATAGAATCCATCGGGAGCTTGCGCCAGGGGCCCGTGCAGGGAATGAGGTTTCATAACGATCCTTGTCGGCAGCGCGTTGCGACTTCCCAACTGACGTCCTGTCAGCCCTGCAACACAGGGGGTTACCTCAAGATCTCGCAAATGAAACGACGGGTCTACTGTCAGAACTGACAGAAGGAAAGTGCGCTTTTGCGCGTAAGCCTTCGCTCACACGCAAACGTGCAAGGGCGTTTACAGCGCAGGCGCCGGAGCCGCAGTCACAGGTGCCGGGGCTTGCAGCTGTTTGAGCTCGGACTGGATCGGCGTCGTCGCGCATTTGGCCACGGCTTGTTCAGGCGTCAGGTTACGGATCGAGGTGTAGAACAGCTCGCAGGTTTTTTCTTTCTGGGTCACTTGCCACGTCTGTGTGCAGCCTTTCAGCTGAGCGGTCGGGTCGGTCCCGGGTTTGCTGCCCATACCGGCCTGCCAGCAGGCGGCGCTCAAATCCTGGCCCATGACTTTCAGGCCCGCGGCATCGGCCTTGGCCTGAGCATCGTCGCCGGTGTAGCTCTCTGGGTTGGCGGCGTACCAGATGTAGCTCGGGTGGTTGGAGCCCAGCACCGGCACCTTCACCCCGGCGCTCGGGCTGATCGTGGCCAGACCCAGCACATTCACGGTCGGCCCGTATTGCTGCTTGATCCAGTTACGCACCGGTGCGCCAAACGCGACCATCGGCAACGTGGCACCGCTGGCGTTCTGGCTGACTTCCTTGACCATGGTGGTCTGGTAGTCCTTGAAGTAGTCGTAGACACCTTCCAGATCCTTGCCTGCACTGGCCGGCGCCGCAATCGGCGCGATATCAATGATGGTCTGGTAACCCGGCGTCTGATCGGCGGGGATACCGTTGTCGGTCAGCAGCGTGGCCCAGCGATCCGTGGTGGCGGAGCGCAGGTAATCCTGGGCCTGTGTCAGGGAGTAATCCGGCGGGAAATGCAGCAGCTCGACGCTCTTGCGGTTTTCCAGGGCCATGCCCAGTGGCAGGAACAGATACCAGCTGTAAGCCCACTTGCCATCAACGTTGAGCTTTTTGGCGCCCGTGTAGGCCAGATCACCGGCATTGAGCAGCGCGGACAACGGTTTTTCGTAACCCTTCGGCACGCCGCTGATGTCGGCGTAGAGCTGACCGTTATCGGTTTTGACCCGCACTTTCGCAGTGCTGTAGCCATCGCGCTGTACGCTTTGGGTCAGGTAGTGCTCGACGGTTTGCTCAAGCGTCCAGTTGCGGAAGCAGACGACGTTGCAGTTGTTGGGGTAGGCGAACAGCCGCGTGACGCGTTCGGTGCTGCCCAGTTTCAGATCGACATTGGCGTGGGCGGCGGCGCTCAGGGTAAGGGCCGCGAGGGTAAGTCCTGTCAGTTTGAACATGCTCAGATCCTTTTCAGCGTGGGCCGCGTTGATCGCGGGCGATAGTTACTTAAGCAGATCGGCCGGCAATCGCTCACCTGAACATCAAATGAGTCAGGTGATATTCCGGGAAATACATCCGACACACGAAGATGACGCCGACCATCACCAGCAAAAACACCAACTGCAACGGACTGAAGTGCGCCCAATGCAGCGCCGTCAGCCAGGGACGCCGAGCGGCCAGTTCAGGGTCGAGCTGACCGATACGGCGTTTGTGCAAGAGACCGATCAGCATGAAACCGACATAAGTCGCCATGCCCGGCCAACCCAACAGAAGCCCGAACAGCAACGTGAGGACGGCTTGCGGAACACCGTGTCGCATCACCAGCCAACGGGTATCCGGGTTCCAGTGGCGGGGGACCAGGCCTTCGGTCAGCCACAGGTCCTGGACAACGACATGCGAGATGATCGGCACCCACCAACTCATGGCGAAACGGAAGAACCAGACTGGCACGCAGGCGAATGCCAACGGGATAAATATCATTGGGATGCTGATGCTGAAGCCTTTGGATTTGTATTCGGTCGGGAAATAAAACAAAAACAGCGCCAGTGCGATGCCCGCCCAGACACGCACCCAGGTTTCGTCGGCGATGGGGCGCGGCAGGAAACGTCGCCAGTGAAAAACATCGGCGTGGGGCAACCGCAAACGCAATTGCGGATAACGCCACTTGAGGGTTTGCGCAAGGTCATGACAGGCCTGCCATTCGTTCTGGCCAAAGCCGTCGATCATTTTCTTCTGTTGGCCAGGCTGCATCGGATTCATCAGCAAGTGCGCGGCTTGAACGTCAGCGGCCCAGGTCCGGTTGTCTTGGGCCTTGGCCTGCAGGCTTGCGTAGAAGCTTTCCTGATTGCAGCGTTCAATCAGTGCCTGCCAGAGCGACATCGGTTCAGGATGAATGCCTTTTTTATCGTCCCAGCCAAACACCTGACCGACGCGATCGAACAGTGGCAGGCTCCATTCGGTGTCGTTGAACAATTGCAGGAGGATCCGCTGCCACTCCTGACGTCGATCGAACACCTGCAGCCAGGGTTGCACGGTGTAACTTTTGAGCTGTGTCAGGAATTCCCGCTCCTTGCCGGCTTCGAGCAACTCCTGCAACGCCTGCCGATAATCCTGCAGCAAGCCGCTGGCGAGAGCGTCTCGCTGCCAATCGGTCATTTCGACGTTTTGCCAGGGCGCGAGCCAATCGAGGTGCTGGACCGCCCAGGCGGCAATCGAATTGCGCAAGCCCGGATGATCGAAGCACAACGCCAGCAATCGCTGTTCAAACGCCTTGGCGCAGTGCTGTTGTTGCGCTTGGGCCCAGCGCTCGGACAGATTCTGCTCGGAGAGTCCGTCGAGCAAGGCGCGCGCCGCGAGTTCGTCCGGCGCTGCAACCGGTTCGTGAAGGGGCTGGGAGTTGGACGGTGCAAGGTTCAGCGAGTGCAGAGGGGGCGGACTTTCAAGGTTCAAGGGCCGAAGTGGAGGCGGATTTTGAAGGCTCAACGGACGCACGCCGAGCACATCGGACCCTGCCTGGAGGTCGGTGTGATTGGGCTTCTCGACAATGTCGACCGTTGCGACTTCATGTTCTTCGGCGGCGTATTCGGCTCGCCATTGCGCAACACCCAGCGCCTGCTCATAGGCTTCACGCAAGCGCTGAAAGCCTTCGGGATCTTCATCGGGCCGGAAGGTTTTCAGCAGCCTTGCATAGCTTCGCTTGAGGGTGCGCGCATCAGCGTCTTCGGGCAGTTCCAGCACAGACCAGCAATCCATATTGCTGCTCCTTAGTGCCAGAGACCGTTGTCCAGCGTGCCCAGTTGCTGGGTCAGTTCACTGCGCGCTTCACGGATCCGCCGTTCATCCTGCGAATCAAGCACGTGCTGAAACTGTTTGGCCCAATGAGCAATCTGTTCACGCATCTGCCCCAGACTTTCCTGATAGAGACGCTCAAGACGTGCGGTCAACACCGTATTGACCTGCTGATCGCGCGGATGAATCTTCAACAGCGCCAGGCCCTCCAGGCGTTCCTGAATCTCTTCGGGTGTGAGCACGCCGGGGTTGTTTTCGATGACCAGCGAATGCTTGTCGCCCGTCAGGGGAATGACCACCTGGGCTTCGAGCAAACCGTTGTTGTCGTAGGTGAAACGCACGTCGAGGGCGACTTCGCCGGCCTTGCGTTTCGGCACTTTGATGTCCAGTTCGCCCAATGCCACGTTGTCTTTGACCAGGCGGCTTTCGCCCTGAAAGATCTTCAGCAGCACGTGCTCTTGGTTATCTTGCAATGTGTACACCGTCTTGACCCGGCTCACCGGCACGATGCTGTTGCGCTCGATGATCGGCAAGTAATGCCCGCTTTCGTACTGCTGGCCGATTTGGGTCGAAGTCTCGATGCCCAATGTGTAAGAACAGACGTCGGTCAGCACCACTTCTTCCAGCGCGGCGGAGCGTGCTTTCAAGGCAGCCTGGATCGCCGCACCGTGGGCCACGACTTCGTCCGGATCGAGACTGATCGAAGGGAAACGCCCAAACAGGCCGGCCGCCAGTTTGCGCACCAGCGGCATGCGCGTCGTACCGCCCACCAGCAGGATTTCGTCGAGATCACTGACCCGAATCCGCGCGTCTCTCAGGGCCCGCTCGATCGGTGTGCGCAGGCGTTCGAGCAGCGGCGTGTAGAGCGTGGCCAATTGCGCTTGGGTGATGGTTTGCGTCCATTGCTGGCCGTCGACCCGCAGGCTGAATTCGGCGCTGCTGTCCTGGCCCAGGGCTTTGCGCACGCGCTCGGCCTCGCGACGCAAAGGCTGGATGATGCTGTTGCGGTCAGGAAAGTTGTCGGTGTTGCGATGGTGCTCAAGGAAATGCTCAAGCAGCACGCTGTCGAAATCTTCACCACCCAGGAAGTTGTCGCCCGCGCTGGCGCGCACTTCCATGACCCCGTCGAAGAGCTCCAGGATCGACACGTCGAAGGTGCCGCCGCCGAGGTCGAACACCAGGAACGAAGTTTCCTTGTCCCGTTGATGCAGCCCATACGCCAGCGCCGCAGCGGTTGGCTCGTTGATCAGTTTTTCAACCTTCAGACCCGCCAGCTCACCGGCAATGCGCGTGGCCTTGCGCTGGGCATCGCTGAAGTAGGCCGGCACGCTGATCACCGCTTCATGCACGGTTTCGCCGAAGGCCCGCTCGACGTCTTCCTTCAGGCTCTTGAGCACCAGCGCCGAAAGCTCCTCGGGACGGAATGACCGGTCTCCCAGACGCACTTCCGTAGCGCTGCCCATGTGCCGCTTGAACAGCGAAGCGGTCTGGCGCGGGTGAGTGTGCAAGCGCTCGCGGGCAGCCTGGCCGACCAGAACCCGGCCCTGATCATCGAGACCCACCACGCTGGGAGTGAGGAACTGGCCGAGTGCATTGGGCACCAACTCGCTGGACTCCCCGCGCCAGACGGCAACGAGGCTGTTGGTGGTTCCCAGGTCAATCCCTACGATCATGGCGATGAACTCCCTTTCCGGCCTGCAAAAAGTTGATACAGATAATATTCGCGCAAGGATATTACCGGAGCAGCGGGGCGGTAAAGGAAAGTAGTGGCACTGAGCTATTATTTGCGGCGGGACGTGGTTTGGTCCGCAAGCGTGGGATGTGACAGAGGGTTACAAGAGGTGCAGTGTCTACCGCTCTCGAGCACTGCTAGACTGGCGCAGTATTGGACTTGGCAAAGGTCACCCATGAAACCTTCTACTGCACTGGATCTAAAACGAGCAGCCGTCCGCGAGGTCGTCGGTCGATTTCGTACGTCCAACCCTCGTGTATTTGGTTCCGCGTTACTCGGGACAGATAAAGAAGGGAGTGACCTTGATTTACTGGTGGACGCTCTCCCAGGGGCCACGCTTTTCGATCTCGGAGGGCTTCAAGTCGAGCTCGAAGATTTGCTGGGGGTCAGTGTTGATCTGCTGACGCCGGGAGATCTTCCGTTGAAGTTTCGTCAGCAGGTACTCGAACAGGCTCGTCCCGTATGACTGTTAACCGTCTCGCAGATTACCTTGACCATATGCGGCAAGCCGCAAGCGATGCGCTGATTTTTGTCGAAGGCTTGAGTAAAGAAGAGTTTTCCGAAGACAAACGTACCCAGCAAGCTGTGATCATGAGCCTCATCATTATTGGTGAAGCAGCCACCAAAGTAATGGATGGCTATGCGGATTTTGCGAGCGAAAATTCACAAGTGCCATGGCGCAGCATGCGAGGTATGCGCAACCGCATTGCTCACGGCTATTTCGATATCAATCTCGAAGTGGTGTGGGATACCGTTCAGACGGCCTTGCCTGAGTTGTTGAAGGTTTTACCCTCCGATCAAATCTGATTGCACCTGCTTTGCACAGGTGCAATCAACTTCGTTTACGGCATCACCGGCGGCGTATACGTCAGCGTCGTCCCCAGCGCCCACAGCAAAAACAGCACCAGCGGCGTGTGCACCAGCAATTGCACGAACGAGAAGCCAATCAAGTCCCGCGCCTTCAACCCGAGCACGCCCAGCAGCGGCAGCATGTAGAACGGGTTAATCAGGTTCGGCAGGGCTTCAGCCGCGTTGTAGATTTGCACGGCCCAACCCAGGTGGTAATTCAGGTCGGTGGCCACCTGCATGACATAAGGCGCTTCGATGATCCATTTGCCGCCGCCGGATGGAATGAAGAAACCGAGAATCGCCGAGTAAACGCCCATCAGCAGCGCATAAGTGTCGTGGGACGCAATGCTGACGAAGAAGGTCGAGATGTGGTGGGCCAGGGTCTGCGCGTCAGTGCCTTTGACCGTGGTCATCAGCGCAGCGATCGAGCCGTAGAGCGGAAACTGGATTAGCACGCCGGTGGTGGTTGGCACCGCTCGCGATACGGCATCGAGGAAGCTGCGCGGGCGCCAGTGCAGCAGCGCGCCGAGCATGATGAACAGGAAGTTGTAAGTGTTCAGGCCCGAGATCGCGCTGATCGCCGGTTTAGTCGAAAACTCGTGGAACAGCCATCCTGCGGCCAGCAGCACCAGCAAAATCGTCAGCAACGGGCTGTGCTCCAGCCATTCGCCGGGGCGGGTGCGCGGTTGCAGCGGTGGCAGGTTGAAGCTCGGGTCGATGCCGCAGGCTTCGGCGTCGCGGGCTGTTTTCGGCCCCGGCGCGGTGGCGTAGGCGATGATCAGCGAAATCACGATCAGTGCCAGCAACATGACGCCGGACTGCCAGAGAAAAATGGTCTGGGTGAACGGAATGACGCCGGTGATCGACAGAATCGAGGGTGGCAGGCTGGCCGGGTTGGCCTGTAATTGCGCGGCGGACGACGACAGGCCCAAGGCCCACACGGCGCCAAGGCCCAGATACGCGGCAGCACCGGCGGCGCGGTAATCCATTTTCAGGTCGGTGCGGCGAGCGAGGGCGCGCACCAGCAGACCGCCGAACACCAGCGACAGGCCCCAGTTCAGCAGCGACGCCACCATGGAAATCAACGCGACCCAGGCCACGGCCGAGCGGCCGTTTTTCGGGATCCGGGCCAGGCGGTCGATGAGTTTCACCGCGGGCGGGGAGCTGGCGACCACATAACCGCCGATGACCACGAACGCCATCTGCATGGTGAACGGGATCAGGCTCCAGAACCCATCACCGAAAGCCATGGCCGCGTCAGTGGGTTTGGCGCCCATGAACAGGGTCGCCACGGCCACGATGATCACCGCCAGCGCGGCAAACACCCACGAGTCGGGGAACCAGCGTTCGGCAAAACTTGAACAGCGCAGGGCAAAGCGGGCGGAGCGGGTATCTTCGATATCAGCGGCCACGGGAGTACCTCGAATTTTTATGTTTATTGTGGTCTTTGGGGCGGCAAAGGCCCGTCTGGACAGGTGCCAACAGTAATTCAATCGGTCATTTTTTTGTGACGAAGATTAACCCGTCTGAGACTTTGGTCTAACGGGTTGTCGGTGGACGCGTTTGCGTAGACCATGGGCGCCTTGGTTTTTTGCCCGTGCCAGAGTTCTTTTCATGACTGCCAATACCGATTCGCGCCCGGCGCCCTTCAGCCGCTCGGACTACAAGACCCTTGGCCTGGCGGCCCTTGGCGGCGCCCTGGAAATCTACGATTTCATCATTTTCGTCTTTTTCGCGCTGACCCTCAGCCAGCTGTTTTTCCCACCGGAAATGCCCGAGTGGCTGCGCTTGCTGCAAAGCTTCGGGATTTTCGTGACGGGTTATCTGGCGCGCCCATTGGGCGGCATTCTGATGGCGCATTTCGCCGACCGGCTGGGGCGCAAGAAGGTCTTCAGCCTGAGCATCCTGATGATGGCGCTGCCGTGCCTGCTGATCGGCATCATGCCGACCTACGCCCAGATCGGCTATTTCGCACCGCTGCTGCTGTTGGTCCTGCGGGTCCTGCAGGGCGCTGCGGTCGGCGGTGAAGTGCCGAGCGCCTGGGTGTTCGTCGCCGAGCACGCGCCGGCCGGGCATCGCGGTTATGCCCTGGGCTTCTTGCAAGCCGGGCTGACCTTTGGCTACCTGATCGGCGCCCTGACCGCGACCTTTCTGGCGCAGGCGTTCACCCCGGCGGAAATCCTCGATTACGCCTGGCGTTACCCGTTCCTGCTGGGCGGCGTGTTCGGGGTGATTGGCGTCTGGCTGCGCCGCTGGCTCAGCGAAACCCCGGTGTTCATGGCCATGCAGGCCAAGCGCGAGGCCGCTGTCGAACTGCCGCTGCGCACGGTCTTGCGCGAACATCGCCTGGCGATATTGCCAGCGATGCTCCTCACCTGCGTACTGACGTCGGCGGTGGTGGTATTCGTGGTCATCACCCCGACCATGATGCAGAAAACCTTCGGCATGACCGCCAGCCACACCTTCGCCTTGAGTGCCTTGGGCATTGTGTTCCTGAACATCGGCTGTGTACTCGCCGGGCTGCTCGTCGATCGCATCGGCGCCTGGCGCACGGTCATGCTCTATAGCCTGCTGCTGCCGCTGGGCATCGGCGTGCTTTATACGTGCCTGATCACCGGGGGCCAATGGATCGGCTTGGCCTACGCGATTGCCGGACTCGGTTGCGGGGTCGTCGGCGCGGTGCCGTCGGTGATGATCAGCCTGTTTCCCGCGCGAATTCGCGTCTCGGGGATTTCCTTCACCTACAACATTGCCTACGCAGCGTGGGCGAGTGTCACACCGTTGTTGCTGATCGGTCTGATGCCGTGGAGTCCGTGGATTTGCGTGATCTTCAGTGCGGTGATGGGCGCGGTGGGCGTGAGCAGCGCTGCTTATTTCGGCACACGGATGCCCCGGGTTGAGCATTGCCCGGCCGCTGGCACGGCATGAACGCAAGGTCACGCAGGCGTGCCGCAACTATTTTTGTAGGACAACCCTGAAACGCTCTTCAGAAAATATCCGCAAGGCCGATGGCTAGGCTGCATGCCGCTTTCCATTCCTGTCCATCGGTGCTTTCCATGTTCAACAAACGCTTGAAGCAGGAGCTGTCGGCTCTTCGCGAAGAACTCTCCAGCCTTCAGCAAGTGAAGGACAGTCTGGAAAGCGAGATGCTGGTCCTGACCCTGGATCCTGATGGACGGATTCAATCGGTCAACCAGAACTTCCTCGGCGAGATGCTCTACAAAAGCAGCGACCTGATCGGCCGGCACATTGAAGACATCGTCCCGCCCCATGTGAAATCGGACGAATTCCACCTCCGCTTCAAGGCTGCGCTGACCCGCCGTGAGCACTTTGCCGGCGCCGTGCGTTTGCTGCGGGGCAATGGCAAGGAAGCCTGGTTGCGTTCGATTGTGCAGCCAGTGTTGTCCTCGGAGGGGCGGATCAAGCACTTCTCGATTTATTCCAGCGACCTGACCCGCACCATCGAGGCGTCCCGCGAGCATGAGAACCTGATCGGCGCGCTGGTGCGTTCGACGGCGGTTATCGAGTTCGATCTCAATGGCAACGTGTTGGCGGCCAACGAGCGGTTCCTCAGCGGCATGGGTTACAGCCTGGCGCAAATCAAGGGCAAACATCACCGTACGTTCTGCGAGCCTGAAGAGTACAACAGCGCGGAATACCAGAACTTCTGGCGCCGCCTGAACGCCGGCGAATTCGTGGCAGGCCGCTTCAAGCGTGTGGACAACCACGGTCGTGTGGTCTGGCTGGAGGCGTCCTACAACCCGGTGGTGGATGCCAACAACACGCTCTACAAAGTGGTGAAATTCGCCACGGTGATTACCGATCAGGTCAATCAGGAGCAGGCGGTCGCCGAAGCGGCCAACATCGCCTACAGCACCTCCCAGCAAACCGATCAAAGCGCTCAGCGTGGAACCGCCGTGGTGACTCAGGCGGTGGACGTGATGCGTGACCTGGCCCGGCACATGCAAACCGCCGGCGAAGGCATCGAAGCGTTGAACGAGCAGTCGCTGGTGATTGGCACCATCGTCAAAACCATCAGCGGCATTGCCGAACAGACCAACCTGCTGGCGCTTAACGCGGCCATCGAAGCGGCGCGCGCCGGTGAACAGGGGCGAGGTTTTGCGGTGGTGGCGGATGAAGTCCGGCAGTTGGCGTCCCGTACCAGCCAGGCCACCGATGAAATCGTTGGCGTGGTACGCCAGAACCAGGACATGGCGCGCAATGCCGTGGCCCTGATGACCGACGGCAAACTTCAGGCTGAACAAGGCCTGGCGCTGGCGGCGGAAGCGGGCACGGTGATCGTCGAGATTCAGGACGGCGCACAGAAAGTGGTGAACGCGGTCGGGCAGTTTGCCAATCAACTGGCGACTTGATAACTGACCTCCTGGTGGAAATCGCTACAATCGGCGTTTTCCCAGGAGCAGCCCTCATGAGCGTTTCTCACCGCCGTCCGGTTCCCTTGTCCAAGGCTTATCGCTTGCTCAATCACGGGCCGACCGTGCTGGTCAGCGCGGCGCATGACGGCCAGCGCAACATCATGGCCGCGGCCTGGGCCATGCCTTTGGACTTCGAACCGCCGAAAATCGCCGTGGTGCTGGACAAGTCCACCTGGACCCGCCAACTGCTGGAAGCGTCGGGCACCTTCGTGCTGAACGTTCCCTGCGCGGCCCAGGCCGATATCGCCCAGACTGTGGGCTCGACGTCGGGCCTGGAGCTGACTCAGGGCCAGGGCCTGGACAAGTTTCAGATCTACGGCCTGCAGACGTTCAGTGGCGAGCTGATCGATGCGCCGATGCTTGAAGGTTGCGTCGCCTGGCTGGAGTGCCGACTGCTGCCGGAGCCCAACAACCATCAGCAATACGACCTGTTCCTGGCCGAGGTGATTGCCGCCCAGGCCGATGAGCGCGTGTTCAGCGAAGGCCGTTGGCACTTCGAGGGACACGATGCGCTACGCACCCTGCATCATGTGGCGGGCGGGCATTTCCTGACGATCGGCGAGCCGGTGGACGGCAAGACTCTGCAGCCGTAAGCCGGCTGCCTTTTACACCCAGACGTCATTCTGCGCCGTGCGTTCGCCGCCTTCGCTGCCTGTATTCAGCACACCCTTGGGCTCGATCAGCAGCAGTTTCACTTCCTGCGCGGCAGAGGGTTTGTGCTCGACACCCTTTGGCACCACGTACATTTCCCCCGCGTTCAGCAGGACGTGGCCATCGCGAAAGTCGATGCGCAGCTGCCCCTCGAGCACGATGAAGGTCTCGTCGGTGTCCAGGTGATCGTGCCAGATGAAATCCCCCAGCAGTTTCACCACTTTGAACTGGTAGTCGTTCATCTCGGCGATGACCCGAGGGCTCCAGTGCGAGTCGATCCGGGCGATTTTTTCAGCGAAGTTCAGGCTTTGGTAGGCGTTCATGAAGAAAGCTCTCGTGGTTGATCGTGAAGCCACGATAGTCAGCACGGCAGCGGGCTTCTTGTACGATTGTGCGCGCTCAGCGGCGGTGCATTTTCATCCAGCGGGCCGGTGAGAGGCCGTATGCCTTGCTGAATTGCCGGGTCATGTGGCTCTGGTCGGTGAAACCGGCGATCAGTGCGGCACTGACCAGAGACTGGCCCTGGATCAGCAGGGCGCGGACCAGGTCCAGGCGACGCATGGTCAGGTATCGATAAGGGCTGGTGCCAAACAACAGGCGGAAATCCCTCGACAGACTCCAGCGATCCCGACCGCTGTGCTGCGCCAGTTCCTCCAGTGTCACCGTGCGATCCAGGGCGCTGTGGATGAACTCCCGCGCGCGCTCCGCCGCCACGTAGTCGAAGCGTTGGCGTTTACCGGGCGCGCCGGAGACAGTGCTCAATGCCTGCGCCAGATCGAACAGCGCGTCCTGCTCTTCCAGTGGATCGAGGGGGCAATCCAGGCTTCGCAGCAGCACGTCGGTGGCGGCGAACAGGCGTGGGTCGGTCGACAATCCGGTCTTGATGAACGGCAGCGGTTGCCCGCCGAGTATCTGCTGGATCAGCGCCGGCTCGATGTACATCATCCGGTACTTGAAGCCGGCCTCGGTGCCAGCCTCGCCATCGTGGACTTCGTCCGGGTGCAGCACCAGGGTCCCGCCGGGCAGGCTGTGGCGCCAGCCGCCGCGGTATTGAAAACTCTGCACGCCGGCCAGGGTCCGGCCGATTGCGTAGGTGTCATGGCGGTGAAGGTCGAAGCCGTGGCCGGCAAAAAATGCCTCGAAACGCTGAACCCCACCCACGTCGGGGGCGCGATGGAACCAGTCGATGGGAGGCGTGTGCTTGGCCATGGTGTCGTTGTCTTGAGCGCAATGTCGACCACGGTAACCCAGGGACCGGCCACCTGTCTGCTGGCCGACAAAACCCATGGGGCTGGTAGAAAACCGCATACAAATGTAGCAAGGTATCGAGCATTCTCTGCACCCTGTAAGCCATCGAGGCGCGGGTGCGTTTGATCGTTCGTCGAGGTGTCTGGTATGAGCAAACTGCGGGTAGGGATTATTTTTGGTGGTCGTTCGGCGGAGCACGAAGTGTCGTTGCAATCGGCGAAAAACATCGTCGATGCGCTGGATCGGTCGCGCTTCGAACCGGTGCTGATCGGTATCGACAAGCAAGGCCATTGGCACCTCAATGATCCATCGAACTTCCTGCTCAACCAGGAAAATCCGGCCCTGATCGCCCTCAACCAGTCCAACCGGGAACTGGCCGTGGTGCCGGGCAAGGCCAGCCAGCAATTGGTCGAAACCTCGAGTCAGGAAATGCTGGGCCACGTCGATGTGATCTTCCCGATCGTGCACGGCACGCTGGGTGAAGACGGTTGCCTGCAAGGCCTGTTGCGCATGGCGGATTTACCCTTTGTCGGCTCCGATGTGCTCGGCTCGGCGGTGTGCATGGACAAGGACATCAGCAAGCGGCTGTTGCGTGATGCCGGGATTGCAGTCACGCCCTTCGTGACCCTGACTCGTGCCAGCGCCGCGCGCACCGGGTTCGCCGAGGTCCAGGCCAAACTCGGTCTGCCGCTGTTCGTGAAGCCGGCGAACCAGGGGTCGTCCGTGGGCGTCAGCAAGGTCAGTGACGAAGCCGAGTACACGGCGGCAGTGGAACTGGCCCTGGGTTTCGATGAAAAAGTATTGATCGAATCCGCCGTCAACGGTCGCGAGATCGAGTGCGCGGTGCTGGGCAACGAAGATGCCATCGCCAGCGGTTGTGGCGAGATCGTGGTGCGCAGCGGCTTCTATTCCTACGACAGCAAATACATCGACGCTCAAGCGGCAGAGGTCGTGGTGCCGGCCAACATCAGCAGCGAGGCCAGTGAGCGCATCCGCGCCTTGGCTGTCGAGGCGTTTCAGGTGCTCGGCTGTTCCGGGCTGGCGCGGGTCGATGTGTTCCTGACCGACAGCGGCGAAGTGCTGATCAACGAAATCAACTCGCTGCCCGGCTTCACCCGAATCAGCATGTACCCCAAGCTCTGGCAAGCCACCGGCATGACTTACAGCGAGCTGGTCAGCCGCTTGATCGATCTGGCGCTGGAGAAGCACAAGGCACGGCAAGCGCTGAAGATCACCCGATAAGCTACTCGGGACTATTCAAACAAGGATTTATGGATGAGCGATAAAACGGAGTACCTGTTTTCCTACGGCACCTTGCAGGACAAAGTCGTGCAACTGGCCAACTTCGGGCGCGAGCTCAGCGGCAGTGCCGATGCGATGCTGGGGTACGAGCAGTCCTGGGTCGAAATCACCGACCCAGAGGTGTTGGCCACCAGCGGCAAGACTCACCATCCGATTCTTCGTCCGGGAAGCGATAGCAGCGTCCCGATTCCCGGCATGGTGTTCCAGATCACACCCGAGGAACTAGCCGCCGCCGACAGTTATGAAGTATCGGATTACAAGCGTGTCAGCGTAGTCCTTCAATCCGGGATTGAAGCGTGGGTGTACGTGAGCGTGTAGTGTGCCTGCGTGATATCCGATGAGCCGGGGAGGGGAGATTTTCAGCGTCGGCCAGTACGCTTCGACCGACGTTTGATCAAGCTTGTTTCATAGGTTTAATCAGGCTCTCTGCTGGTATTCCGAACAGATCATGTAGTTTCCATATCATCGGGAGCGTCAACGCACGCTTGCCATTAAGCACTTCGTAAACCCGGTTTGTCCGGCCAATGGCAGGCGCAAGGTCCGCTGCGGACAGACCTGATTGTCCCATGCGAAATTTTATCGCATCGATTGGATTGGGCAGATCAACTGGAAACTGCTTCGATTCATAAGCTTCGATCAGTGTGATCATGATGTCGAAATAATCCCCTTCAGGCGTGCCAGGCTCTGGCTCATTGTCGAAAAGGGCAGATACAGTCTTGAGGGCTGCGCGGTAGTCCTCGTCGGTGTGAATCGGACGAATGTTCATTGGTTACTCCATCTCGACGGTATCGGCGTCGATTGCGTCGTACTGCTTGTGAGTGCCGACAAATTTTATGTAAACGGCGCCGAAGCGATAAGCCACAGCGACTACCAGCCGAAAGTCATTACCCTTGATGTTGAACACGACTCTATGGCTCTTGAGAATGCTGGCGGTAGCAAAGTGCGCTTTTATGTTCGCAGGTGTTTTCCACTCGGCATTTCTTGCCTCGTCAATCCAAGCTAGTAAGGATTGTTCTGCGTCCGGGTAGCGCTCCCAAAAACTTTTAAGCTGGCTAATGGCGATAATTCTCATGACGCGATCCTAGTCCCGTGATGGGACTGATGCAAGTCTGTGGAGGTGTGGCCGATGGGAGGTGCGGACTCGACTTTGTACCTAGGTGCTTCGGGTGGCTGAACTGATGCGAAAAATGATCTTTGAACTCTATCGAAGAAGCAGTGGTGTGCAGGTAGGAAAAGTCGGCGCGAGGTAGCCGAACAGGACTCATTACATACAAAAAAGGCCTACCTCCCGGTAAGCCTTTTCCACCCTCTGTAGGAATCAATCCCCCAACGCAGCCCCCTCACGCCGAGGATCGGCCCCGCCCGCCAACGAAGCCTTCCCCTGCGCATCCTTCACCCGGACAATCGCCTGGGTGCCGCTGGTCATGTCGATCTCGCTCACGCTGTGCCCTTTGTCCTTCAGCGCCTGCATCAGCCCGGCGCTGAACTGCCCCTCTTCCAGTTCCGTCGGGCCGTTGCGGCTGCCGAAGTTGGGCAGGCTGATGGCGGCTTGCGGGTCGAGGTTCCAGTCGAGCAGGCCGATGGTGGATTTGGCGACGTATTCGATGATTTGCGAACCGCCCGGCGAGCCGATGGTGGCGAGGAATTCACCGCTCTGGCGATCGAAGATCAGCGTCGGGGCCATGGACGAGCGGGGGCGTTTGCCGGGTTCGACGCGGTTGGCGACTTTCTGCCCGTTTTCTTCCGGGATGAACGAGAAGTCGGTCATCTGGTTGTTGAGCAGGAAGCCCTGCACCATCACGTGCGAACCGAACGCGGATTCGACGGTGGTGGTCATGGACACCGCGCCCCCTTCGTCATCGACCGCCACCACTTGCGAGGTGGAGATGCGCAGCGGTGAACGGTCCGGTGCGTAGGCGATCTTGATGCCCGGTGGGGTGCCGGGTTTGGCCGTGCCCATGCTGCGGTCACCGATCAGGGCGGCGCGGCTGGCCAGGTAGCTCGGGTCCACCAGGCCTTTGACAGGGACGGGCACGAAGTCGGCGTCGGCCAGATAGAGCGCGCGGTCGGCGTAGGCCAGGCGCTCGGCTTCGGCAATCAGGTGCACGGCTTCTGGCGTCGGCTCGGTGCCGGCGGGTTTGTCGGTCTTGACCGGTTTCATTGAGGCCAAGGCAAAACGCTGGTCGCGTACTTCCAGCGCCTGGAGTGTGCCGAGGATCTGCGCCACGGCGATCCCGCCCGACGACGGCGGCGGCATGCCGCAGACCTGCCAGCGTTTGTAGTCGGTGCATAGCGGCGCGCGTTCCTTGGCCGTATAGCCTTGGAGATCGTTCAGCGACAGACTGCCAGGGTTGGCGTGGCCCTGAACCTTGGCGACGATTTCTTGCGCAACCGGCCCTTTGTACAACGCATCGGGACCTTCTGTGGCGATGCGTTTGAGCACGGCGGCCAGTGCCGGGTTTTTCAGCTGAGTGCCGGCGGCTTTCGGGCTGCCATCGGCATTCAGGAAGTACGCCATCATGTCAGGCGAGCGACGCATGGAGGAATCTGAAGCGATCAGCTGATGCAAGCGCGGCGAGATGGCGAAACCTTGCTCCGCGAGTCGGATGGCCGGTTCGAACAGTTGCGCCCATGGCAGACGACCGTGTTTCTGATGTGCCAGCTCAAGCGCTCGCAACACACCGGGCGTGCCCACTGAGCGACCCCCAATCTGCGCCTGGGTGAAGGCCATCGGTTTGCCGTCGGCTTGTAGGAAAAGCTTCTCCGTGGCGCCGGCCGGTGCGGTTTCGCGACCGTCGTAAGTGCGCACGTTCTTGCCATCCCACAACACAATGAACGCGCCGCCACCGATGCCCGAGGATTGAGGTTCCACCAGCGTCAACACCGCTTGCATGGCAATCGCGGCATCCACCGCCGAGCCGCCCTGACGCAGCATCTCCCGCCCGGCCTCGGCCGCCAGAGGGTTGGCTGCCGCCGCCATGTGTTTCGAGGCGTGCCGGGTTTGCAGGTCGGTGCGATAACCCGAGGCGACTTCCGGCGCGATCGGCAATGTCGACGTGGGCGGGGCGTTGCACGCTGCAAGGGTCAGCGCGGTGGCGATCAGCGAAAAGGCTGACAGGCGATAGCGGCTCAAGCGGAAGGCTGAGAACACGTTGGGCACTCCGTCCGTGGGAAAAGATCAGGGGACTTTATCGGCCGACAGGGCGTGGTGCAAACCACGGATGACAGCCAAGACGCTTTTACCCTTCATGAGTTGACGGATTTTCTGTAGGGTCGAGGGCATCAGACGGGTCAGAAAATCAACATGAGGCAGCCATGCAGACCGAGTTTCCCACCCAGCCGAGTTATCGCACTCAGCGTGAGCAATTCCTCGCCGCAGCGACTGCGGCCGGAGCGACGTTGACTGAATATCCGCATCCCCTCAAAGGACCTTTCGGTGAACCCTTGAGCACCGATGTGGCGGTGTTGGGTGATCCAGGTGCCAAGCGATTGCTGATTGCGTTGAGCGGCACCCATGGGGTGGAAGGTTTCTATGGCTCGGGATGCCAGATCAAGTGGATGCAGGAGTTGGGCAAGCGTTCACTGCCGGCCGATGTCGCGGTGGTGATGATCCACCTGATCAATCCCTGGGGCACCGCATGGCTGCGTCGGGTCAACGAAGACAACATCGATCTGAACCGCAATCACCTGAACTTCGAACGTCCGCTGCCGGACAATCAGGCTTACGCAACGCTGCATGACATCTATGCGTTCACTGAGTTGCGGGGGCCCGAACGTGAGCGCGCCGACGCCTTGCTCGACGGACAGATTCGCGAACACGGCTGGCCAGCGGTGATGTCGATCGTCGAGGGCGGCCAGCACAGTCATCCCGATGGGCTGTTTTATGGCGGCCTGGCGCCGAGCTGGTCGAACCGCACGCTGCACGAAATCCTGCAAACGCATGTTGCCCACGCCGAGGTCGCGATGTGTTTCGATTTGCACACCGGCGCTGGCGAGTACGGTCATCCGATGTTGCTGACCATCACCGAGGCGGCTTATCCGGCGCTACCCGATGCGCAGGCCATTTATGGACCCTGGCTCTACACGTTGCTGACCGGTGCCGACACCTTGAGCGAAACCGGCGTGGCGGCCACCGCGACGGGCTACACCTCGCAGGCACTGATCAATGCGCTGCCGCAGGTCAAACTGATGCCGTTCGTGATCGAGTGCGGGACGTATCCGGGGCCGGACGTTCATCGTCATTTGCGCGATGACCACTGGCTGCATCTGCACGGCAATCCAAGTGATGCGGTGGGGCGCGAGATCAAGCTGAATCTGCTGGAGCAGTTCTATCCTGCCGACAGCGACTGGCAGGCGATGGTCTGGCTGCGGACGTGGCAGATTTGGGAGCGCGCGTTATCGGCGTTGCCGACGGTTCGTTCTTGAAGTGCTGTTCGGGGCACTTTTCGCGAGGCATAAAAAAACGGCCTACCTTTCGGTAAGCCGTTTTTAGTACTTGGTGGCTACACAGGGACTTGAACCCCGGACCCCAGCATTATGAATGCTATGCTCTAACCAACTGAGCTATGTAGCCAAGTGGCGCGCATTATTCACCGGTAATGCAGATGCGTCAAGCGTAAATCCAAAATATTTCTCTACGCTTTCAACCGCTTATCCACCTGAGCCGAATATTCGGGCCGGGTGAGGGCGTCAACTGAGCTGAAATCTCCCGGTATTGGCACTCAAGGCCTTGCTGCCCTGGCTCAAGGTGTCCGCCGCCAGGTTCACCGCCCGCGCGCCTTCGAGCAACCTTACCGCGGCCTGATCGACCTGCTGGATGTTGCCGCTGACTTCATCGGCGGTGCTGGCCTGTTCCTCAACCGCCGTGGCGATCTGCGCCAGGGTGTCGGTAACGCCTTGCACCGCGTGGGCAATTTCCCCGAGGCGTTCGCCCAGGCCGGTGACCGACTGGGCATCACTTTGCGCTTGGCTACAGGCCGCTTCCATCAGGCTGACCGCCTCATTCACCGTGCTGCGCAGACTGTCGACAGTGCCGGCGATCTGCGCGGTGGAGGACTGAGTGCGTTGCGAGAGGCTGCGCACTTCATCCGCCACCACCGCAAAGCCGCGACCCTGTTCGCCCGCGCGAGCCGCCTCGATCGCCGCGTTGAGCGCCAGCAGATTAGTCTGCTCGGCCACGCCGCGAATGGTGTCGACCACCAATTGGATCTGCTGGCCTTGTTCGCTGACCCGGCCGAGTGCCGCCGCCGTGTCGTTCAAGCGCTGGTTGAGCTGCTGAATACTCGCCGTGGTGCGTTGGCTGTCGCGGCTGCTATCGGCCGCAATGCGTTGGGTGTGTTGAGCGCTGCCGGACGCCTGTTCGCAACTCTGGGCGACACCCTGAGAGGTCGCGGCCAACTGCGTGGCCGCAGCGGCGATCTGGCTGATCTGCAATTGCTGCGCTTCAACTTCGCCCAAGGCGCCGCTGGAGTGATGGTTGAGGGTGCGCACCGCGTTGCTCACCTGCAAGGTTTCGTGATCGACCCCCAGCAAACTGTTGCGCAGCTGCACCACGGCGACATTCAGGGCCGTGCTGATGGCCGCCAGTTCGTCGCGCCCCTGCACCGGCACTTGCAGGCTTAGGTTGCCGTCGCGCAGTGCTTCAGCCAGCAGGGTGATGCCGCTGGCGCTGCGACGGATCGAGGCCTGCAAGCAGATGAACAGGTACAGCGCGGCCAGCAGCAGGCAGCCAAAGATCGTCGCCACCAGAATAAACTGGCTGATCGCCGAGCCATGGTAGTAATCCAGGCGTTGATCCAGCGAAACCAATGACTGCTGGCGCAGCGAGGCGAGGTCGGTGAGCAGGCTGTCGAGGCTGCGTTCGAATTCTTCCGGCTTGAGCTTGATGCTGCCGCCGAAGACGCCGTCATCGAGGACTTTCAGTTCAGCATCGAGATGCTTGAGGCTGTCGTGGTATTGCCCGGCCCAGCTTTGCAACGCGCTGGGCAGGCGTGCTTCCAGCAGGCTGGCGGTTTTCGCCAGCTGTTCCCGGGCATCGCCGATACGACTGCGCAAATCGCGCAATTGCAGACGGCTTTGCAGGGTGAACTGCCCGGACACCACCGATGCCTGACCGACGCTGGCCAGGCGGCCAACCCGCTCAATCAGGTCCGGCGCATGCTGTGTCGAGATTTGCGTCAGCAAGTAGGTTTCCAGCCACGGCGCGAGGGTCAGGCGATTGTCCATGGCGATCTGCTCGCGCAGGGCTTGCAGCGCACTCAAGGCATTGGTGAAACGATCGTAGCCATCCGGCCACCAACCAACGCTGCTCAGGCTTTTCGAGTCGAGGCCGTTGAGGGCGGTTTGCAGGGCCTGATAACGGGTCAGGGTTTCGCCCTCGGCGCCTTCGGTTTTCAGCGCATCACCGAGGTCCGAGGTGGCTTGGGCGACGGCGGGTTGAACCGCATCGAACCCGGCCATCGCGGCAAGGGTTGCAGGCGTTGGCTGGCGATTGGTTTCCGTCGCACGCCAGCGGGCGGCGCGGTCACGTTGGGCGGCGAGCAGGTTATCGAGCGCATCCAGGGCGAGCAGTTGCCGAACACCGGCACGTTCGCCGGAGATCAAGTTAAGTTTGGCGCGATAGTCCTGACCAATCATCACCAGGCTGCCTGCCAGCGGCAGGATAAACAGCAGAAACAACAACTGAAATTTGCGTGCGAAGCCAAAACGCCCCAGCAATCCGATCCCCGGTGATAAAAAAGCCTGCATGCCCCATGACTCCTCTGAACACCACGCACCAATGGCGTGCGTCGGGGTCGTTGCGACCGCGACTTGTGCCCTTTTAAAAGGCCTCGAAAGTTCACCCTTGTCAGCTCTGTAGGCCGACTCTGTAGCGAAACTTCCCATTCTCGGTCCCCTTTGTAAGGGGCCGCGTTGAAGCGGATTAACAAGGCAAGATTCAGACCATGGCGTTGCGCTATCACCTTCTTGGCGATGAGTGTCGAGGTCGTTAGCAGGCTAAGGGGATGGCGCTGTCGCACTGAAAAATGGCACATTGACGCACCTGCCTGCGTGCACCCCATCTGCTGTACGGAAATTCTCATGGCTATCAGCAATGTTCAGACCGGCACGACGTCGGCACCCGCGACTTCACAAAGCAGCCCGCTGGTCATGCGCATCATTGGCGCGGTGGCGCTGGCGCATTTGATCAATGACCTGATCCAGTCAGTTCTACCGTCGATTTATCCGATGTTGAAAGCCAACTATGGCCTGACATTTACCCAGGTTGGATTGATCACTTTGACGTTCCAGCTGACGGCTTCGCTGTTGCAGCCATGGGTCGGTTACCACACCGATCGCCATCCCAAGCCTTGGCTGCTACCGGCGGGAACCATCTGCACGCTGATCGGTATTTTGATGATGTCGGTGGTCGGTACTTTTCCGCTGATTCTGCTGGCGGCGGGGTTGATTGGCATCGGCTCATCGACCTTTCACCCGGAAGCTTCTCGCGTGGCTCGACTGGCCTCGGGCGGGCGATTCGGTCTGGCGCAATCGACCTTTCAGGTCGGCGGCAATGCCGGCTCGGCCTTCGGCCCGTTGCTGGCAGCGGCGATCATCATTCCCTTCGGCCAGGGCCATGTGGCGTGGTTTGGATTGTTCGCCGTGTTTGCGCTGTTCGTGCTCTATCGGATCAGCCGCTGGTACGCCAACCACTTAAACCTGTTCAAGCTCAAACAAGGTCAGGCGGCGACGCACGGCCTGTCGAAACGCCGGGTGATCAGCGCGCTGGTGGTGCTCGGGCTGCTGGTGTTCTCCAAGTATTTCTACATGGCCAGTTTCACCAGCTACTTCACCTTCTACCTGATCGAGAAGTTCGACCTGTCGGTGGCCAGTTCGCAGCTGCATCTGTTCCTGTTCCTGGGCGCCGTGGCGGCGGGGACGTTCTTCGGTGGGCCGATTGGCGACAAGATCGGGCGTAAGGCGGTGATTTGGTTCTCGATCCTTGGCGTGGCGCCATTCACGCTGATCCTGCCTCACGTTGATCTGTTCTGGACCAGCATTCTGAGCGTGCTGATCGGCTTTATCCTCGCGTCAGCCTTTTCGGCCATTGTGGTGTACGCACAGGAACTGGTGCCGGGCAATGTCGGGATGATTGCCGGGGTGTTCTTCGGATTGATGTTCGGTTTTGGCGGGATTGGCGCGGCGTTGCTCGGGCATCTGGCGGATGTCCACGGCATCGAATATGTGTACTTTCTGTGCTCGTTCCTGCCATTGTTTGGCGTACTCGCGATCTTCCTGCCAAGAACCAAAAAGGCGTAGCACCGCTCCACCTGTAGGAGCGTGGCTTGCCCGCCAAGGCCATTACGCGGTTTGCCAGGAACACCGCGTCATCGTTCTTCGCGGGCAAGCCTCGCTCCTGCAGGATTAGGTCTCGCCCGGATTTCAGGCACAAAAAAGCCGCGTATTAAACGCGGCTTTTTCTTGTGCGGCTGCTTTTACACGTTGAAACGGAAATGCATCACGTCGCCGTCTTTAACGATGTAGTCCTTGCCTTCCAGGCGCCACTTACCGGCTTCTTTAGCGCCGGCTTCGCCCTTGTACTGGATGAAGTCGTCGTAGGCGATGACTTCGGCGCGGATGAAGCCTTTTTCGAAGTCGGTGTGGATCACGCCAGCGGCTTGTGGCGCGGTAGCACCTACGCGGACGGTCCAGGCGCGGACTTCTTCGACACCGGCGGTGAAGTAGGTCTGCAGGTGCAGCATTTCGTAGCCGGCGCGGATCACGCGGTTCAGGCCAGGCTCTTCGAGGCCCAGGGCTTCGAGGAACATGTCTTTCTCTTCGCCGTCTTCGAGTTCGGCGATTTCGGCTTCGATCTTGTTGCAGACCGGAACCACCATGGCGCCTTCTTCTTCGGCGATGGCCTTGACGATGTCCAGCAGCGGGTTGTTCTCGAAACCGTCTTCAGCGACGTTGGCGATGTACATGACCGGCTTGGTGGTCAGCAGGTGGAAGCCACGAATCACCGCTTTATCGTCGGCGCCCATGTTCTTCATCAGCGTGCGCGCTGGCTTGCCGAGGGTGAAGTGAGCGATCAGTTGCTCCAGCAGACCTTTCTGGACCACGGCGTCCTTGTCACCACCCTTGGCGTTACGGGCAACTTTCTGCAGTTGCTTCTCGCAGCTGTCGAGGTCGGCGAAGATCAGTTCCAAGTCGATGATTTCGATGTCGCGTTTCGGGTCGACGCTGTTGGAGACGTGAATCACGTTTTCGTCTTCGAAGCAGCGGACCACGTGAGCGATAGCATCGGTCTCGCGGATGTTGGCGAGGAACTTGTTGCCCAGGCCTTCACCTTTCGAGGCACCGGCCACCAGGCCCGCGATGTCGACGAATTCCATGGTGGTTGGCAAGATGCGCTTTGGATTGACAATGGCCGCCAGGGCTTCCAGGCGTGGATCCGGCATCGGCACGATACCGGTGTTCGGCTCGATGGTGCAGAAGGGGAAGTTCTCGGCCGCGATCCCGGATTTGGTTAGGGCGTTGAATAGGGTGGACTTGCCGACGTTAGGCAGGCCGACGATGCCGCAATTGAATCCCATGGTGTTTTCCCCGAGGAGTGAGTCAGGCCTTCTGGCTGTGCAGGTTTTTCATCGCGCGGTTCCATTCACCGGCGAGGATATCCGGCAGCACGCCGAGGGCAAAGTCGATGCTGGCATCGAGTTTTTCCTGTTCGGCGCGTGGCGCACGACCCAGGACGAAATTTGAAACCATACTGGCAACGCCCGGGTGGCCAATGCCAAGCCGCAAGCGGTAAAAGGTATTCTGATTGCCCAGTTGCGCGATGATGTCGCGCAACCCGTTGTGACCGCCATGGCCGCCGCCCTGTTTGAGCTTGGCAACGCCGGGAGGCAGGTCGAGTTCGTCATGCGCCACCAGGATTTCTTCAGGCGTAATGCGGAAGAAGCCGGCAAGTGCCGCGACGGCCTGGCCGCTGCGGTTCATGTAGGTGGTGGGAATCAGCAGACGAACATCCTGACCCTGATGCGAATAGCGCCCGGTCAGGCCGAAATATTTGCGATCGGCCACAAGGTTGACGCCTTGCGCGTTCGCGATGCGCTCAACAAAAAGGGCCCCTGCGTTATGCCGGGTCTGTTCGTATTCAGCGCCTGGATTTCCCAGGCCAACGATCAGTTTGATGGCAGTCACGATAGGGGCCCTTCTTTGGAGTGGTGGATAACATCGCCGCAATCAGTGTGTGCGGCGAAAGTGGACGAAAAGTGCTCATTTACCATTATGTAAACTCCGCGTTCTCGCCCGCTTTCTCGCTACGTTCCAGTCCGCGATGTTACTTGATCACTCCGGCATGACAGAGTGAATTACTCTGCTGCGCCTTCTTCAGTAGCTTCTGGAGCAACACGTGGAGCGTGGACGTTGGCAACAGCCTTGTCATCGCCGTGTGCCAGAGCAACAAACTCAACGCCTTTAGGGGCTTTGAGGTCGGACAGGTGAATGATCGAACCGATTTCGGCGTTAGCCAGGTCGACTTCGATGAATTCAGGCAGGTCTTTTGGCAGGCAGGTCACTTCGATTTCCGAAACAACGTGCGAAACTTCGCCGCCTTTCTTGATCGGGGCTTCTTCGCCAACAAAGTGTACAGGCACGATAGCGGTCAGTTTCTGGCCAGCTACAACGCGCACGAAGTCAGCGTGCAGTACGTGGCCTTTGGCCGGGTGACGCTGCAGAGCCTTGATGATTACGTTTTGCTTGGTGCCGCCAACGTTCAGCTCGATGATGTGGCTGTAAGCCGCTTCGTTTTCGAGCAGTTTGGCAACTTCTTTAGCCAGCATGCTGATGGATTCAGGGGCTTTTTCGCCACCGTAAACTACAGCTGGAACCAGGCTTGCGAGACGACGCAGGCGGCGGCTCGCACCTTTCCCCAGGTCGGAACGCACTTCAGCATTCAGAGTAAATTCGTTCATGTTGTATCTCCAAAATAACCACATTCGCCCCAGCGGTTGCGACCAGCGCTAAAGGCGATATGGGCAAAAAAGCCCCGCCCCGGCAGGAATGCCGGGGCGGGGCGCTTTTCGTCAGCGAGACAGTCGAGAAGGGCAGGGCCCTTAACGGAACATCGCGCTGATCGATTCTTCATTGCTGATGCGGCGGACCGCCTCGGCAACGACCGGCGCGATATCCAGTTGGCGGATACGCGTGCAGGCTTGAGCAGCAGCGGACAACGGGATGGTGTTAGTCACCACCAGTTCGTCCAGCATGGAATTTTCAATGTTTTCGATCGCCCGACCGGACAGCACAGGGTGTGTGCAGTAGGCGAAAACCTTGGCGGCGCCATGCTCTTTCAGGGCCTTGGCCGCGTGGCACAGAGTGCCGGCGGTATCGACCATGTCATCGACCAGAATACAGGTACGCCCTTCGACATCACCGATGATATGCATCACTTCAGAGTGATTGGCTTTCTCACGGCGTTTGTCGATGATCCCGAGATCCACGCCCAGGGATTTGGCAACAGCACGTGCACGCACGACGCCGCCAATGTCCGGGGACACGATCATCAGGTTTTCGAAGCGCTGATCTTCAATGTCATCCACCAGAACCGGGGAGCCGTAGATGTTATCTACCGGAATATCGAAGAAACCCTGGATTTGGTCAGCATGCAGATCAACCGTGAGAACACGGTCGATGCCGACTACGGTAAGCATGTCAGCAACGACTTTCGCGCTGATAGCCACACGTGCGGAACGCGGACGGCGATCCTGACGGGCATAACCAAAGTAAGGAATAACAGCAGTGATACGAGTAGCCGAGGAGCGGCGGAAGGCATCAGCCATCACTACCAGTTCCATCAGGTTATCGTTGGTCGGAGCGCAAGTCGGCTGAATAATGAAAACATCTTTACCGCGGACGTTTTCATTGATCTCGGCAGTAATTTCGCCGTCGGAGAACTTACCGACAGAGATGTCACCGAGAGGGATATGCAGCTGACGTACAACACGCCGAGCCAGATCGGGGTTAGCGTTCCCCGTAAAGACCATCATCTTGGACACGCGCAGTACCTGAAGGCTGAGGGTAACCTGGATGAGTATAGGAAAATGGCAGGGGCGGCTGGATTCGAACCAACGCATGGCAGGATCAAAACCTGCTGCCTTACCGCTTGGCGACGCCCCTGTATCTGTTGCAACGATTACCCAGTAATCGATTCCTTTAGAGCAGATTTTGCAGCTTGCGATGCAACATCGAAACGTTGCTTCCTTTTGCTACAAACCCTGTAAGGGTCTCTGTAAGAAGGGCCGAGACTTTATCAGCTTCAGCTTTGCTTGGGAAGCCCCCAAACACACAACTTCCAGTTCCGGTGAGTTTTGCTTCGGTAAATTTACCTAACAAATTCAATGCGTTACGTACATCTGGATAACGCCTTGCTACCACCGGTAAGCAGTCATTTCGACTGTTTCCCTTGGGAACGGGGCGCACTTTAATGGGAGAAGAGTTACGTGTCAACAACGGATCTGAAAAAATTTCTGCTGTACTTACAGATACTTGCGGCACAAGCACGAGATACCACGGTTCTTCGGGGTCTACAGGGGTGAGTTTCTCCCCTACGCCCTCGGCGAAAGCCGCGTGCCCACGCACGAAAACCGGGACGTCGGCGCCCAGTGTCAGGCCCAGCACGGCCAGTCGATCCTCATCCCAGCCCAGTTGCCAGAGATGATTGAGGCCGAGCAAAGTCGTTGCTGCATTTGAACTGCCGCCACCGATTCCCCCGCCCATGGGCAGGATTTTTTCGATCCAGATATCGATGCCGAGCGAACAACCGGATTGTTCCTGAAGTTTTTTCGCGGCTTTGACGATCAGGTTGCTGTCGTGAGGAACGCCATCGAATTCGGTGTGCAACCGAATCACACCGTCGTCACGAACGGCAAACGTGATTTCATCGCCGTAATCGAGAAACTGAAAAATCGTCTGCAACTCGTGATAACCGTCTTCACGGCGGCCGAGAATGTGCAGCATCAGATTGAGTTTGGCCGGGGAGGGCAGCGTCAAGCGCGCAACGGTCATGTTCACTGCCCCAGTTTGCGTGGTTGCCATTCCTTGATCACCAGCGTGACATCAAGGTCGGTGCCGTGCAGTTTGATCCGCTCGGGCAGCCAGTAGCCGTTTTGCTCGGCGTAACTGAGGTATTCGACTTGCCAGCCGTCCTGCTCGAGATTGGCCAGCCGACTGTCGGCGTCCAGGGTCAGGCGACTTTTGCTGTCCGGGGCCGGAAGCCCGCGAACCCACCACGCCAGATTGGACACCGGCAGCTTCCAGCCGAGCTGTTCTTCAACCAGCGCTTCGGGGGTCGTGGCGTCATAACGGCCCTGATTGGCCACTTCCAGCGAGACTTTGCCCGGGCGGCCGGTCAAACGAGCCGCGCCGCGACCCAGCGGGCCAGAGAGGCGAATGTCGTAGTAATCCTGTCGCTGCAGCCAGAACAACGTGCCGCTGCCCGAGTCTTTTGGCGCACGAATACCGATCTTGCCGTTGATCTGCCAGCCATCAAGGCTGGTCAGCTGCTGTTTGTAATCGCGCCATTGGGCCGTGTTGCCTTGGCCCTGGACCGATTCGCGGGCGCCGAAGCCCGCGCAACCGGCGAGCAGGGCGATGAAGCTGAAAACAATAAGGTGGCGCAAAAACATAATCTTAAAGAGTCTCTGATCCGGTCAGGCGCTTGATGGTGCTGCGCAGGATGGGGCTGTCGGGTTGTTCCTTGAGGAACTTGCTCCAGATTTGCCTGGCTTCCCGCTGTTTGCCATTGGCCCAAAGGACTTCGCCCAGGTGAGCGGCAACTTCCTGATCGGGAAAGCGATCCAGGGCCTGACGCAGATAGCGCTCGGCTTCATCGAGATTGCCCAGGCGGAAGTGCACCCAGCCGAGGCTGTCGAGTACCGCCGGGTCTTCCGGGTTGATCTGGTGCGCTTGTTCGATCAGGGCCTTGGCTTCGGCGTAACGCGTCGTGCGGTCCGACAGGGTGTAGCCGAGGGCGTTCAACGCCATCGCATTGTCCGGGTCGCGCTTGATGATCAGGCGCAGGTCTTTTTCCATCTGCGCCAGGTCATTGCGTTTTTCCGCCTGCATGGCGCGGGTGTACAGCAGGTTCAAATCGTCCGGGTACTTCTGCAGCGCGGTTTGCAGAACCTTCCACGCCTTGTCGGGCTGATTGTTGGCAGACAAGGTCTCGGCTTCGATCAGGTACAACTGGATCGCGTAATCAGGTTGCTCGTCGCGTTCCGTAGCCAGACGGCTTTGGGCTTCGGCGGTCTTGCCGTTGTTGATCAGAATGTCGGTCTGGCGCAGTTGCGCAGGCAGATAGTCATTGCCGGGGCCGACCTGGGCGTACTCGATCAGTGCGCCTTGTGGGTCGTTGCGCTCTTCAGCTATACGACCGAGGTTCAGGTGCGCCGAATCGACGTGGCTTTCCCGGGCGACCAAGTCTTCCAGATAACCCTTGGCCTCGTCCCAGGCCTTGGCTTCCAGGCACACCAGCGCCAGGGAATAACGCAGTTCGTCGTCTTCCGGGTATTGCTGGACCAGGCTTGAGAACTCGACCTTGGCGTCGTCCATGCGGTCCTGTTCAACCAGCATGCGTGCATACGTCAGGCGCAGACGCTTGTCGTCCGGGTATTTCTTGATGCTTTTTTGCAGCAGTGGCAAGGCTTCATCGCCACGGTTGAGCACTTGCAACAGGCGCGCGCGCAGCAGGATCGGGGCAATTTCGCCGTCGTCCGGCGGATTGTCTTCAAGCAAGGTCAGCGCGCCTTTGGCGTCACCGTCCTGTTGCAACAGCAAAGCCTTGCCGAAAATCAACTGGTTGTTGTTCGGGTGGCGCTGCAATAAGCGGTCAAAACTTTTCATCAGGCCGTTGCGCGTGTCCTGGTCGGTATCGGCCGCGGACAGGGCAAGAAAGTCGAAATGCGTGTCGCCTTTGCCGAGCAGGACTTTCTCCATATAGACCATGGAGTCGTCATAACGCCCGGCGCGCGCCAGCTGCACGGCAGCCGCGCGTTGCGCCTCGAGATCGTCCGGGGCGTTTTTTGCCCAGATCAACGCGGTATCCAGGGCAGCCTGATCGGCGCCAAGGTATTCGGCAATGCGGAAGGCTCGCTCGGAGATGCCCGGATCCTGAGTGTTGATGGCCTGGGTGACGTAGTTGTCCAGGGCAATGTCGAAACGATTGCGCTGGCCAGCCAGTTCGGCGCTCAACAGGCTGAAGACGGTTTCTTCACTGAATGAGCTGTAAACCTTGGGCTTTTCAGGGGCCGGAGTGCTGTCTTCGACCGGCGGCGTACCGTCCGACGAAACGGGTGCCAAGACCTGGCAGCCGCTGAGGAAGACAAAAGCGAGGAGCAACGCGGAAGATCTATTCATATAGGAAGAGGACGACTAACCTGCGGTCGGATCATCATGACACAAGCCTTCGGCCAAACATAACCGAGTCTCGATGGATGCCTTTATAGAGGCAGGTCATTGGGACAATAGTCAGCGGTAGTTGTTCTGGCTCTGTCGAAGTAGGACAATTGCCGGCTTCACGTCACCATCAGCGACCTTGAATGGCCTTCCTTGCACTCGGTATCAACCACAAGACTGCTTCAGTAGACGTCCGCGAGCGCGTGGCCTTTACCCCTGAGCAGCTGGTGGAGGCCTTGCAGCAGCTCTGCCGACTTACCGACAGCCGCGAAGCTGCGATCCTCTCCACCTGCAATCGCAGTGAACTCTATATAGAACAGGATCACCTTTCGGCTGACATCATCTTGCGCTGGCTGGCCGATTATCATCATTTGAGCCTCGAAGAGCTGCGTGCGAGCGCTTATGTGCACGAAGATGATGCGGCAGTTCGTCACATGATGCGGGTGGCTTCCGGGCTCGATTCGCTGGTGTTGGGCGAACCGCAGATCCTCGGCCAGATGAAATCGGCCTACGCCGTGGCGCGTGAGGCCGGCACCATCGGTCCGCTGCTCGGGCGCTTGTTTCAAGCGACGTTCAACGCGGCCAAGCAAGTGCGCACCGACACGGCCATCGGCGAGAACCCGGTGTCCGTGGCGTTTGCCGCGGTCAGCCTGGCGAAACAGATTTTCAGCGATTTGCAGCGCAGCCAGGCCTTGCTGATCGGCGCCGGAGAGACCATCACCCTGGTCGCCCGCCACCTGCATGAACTGGGTGTAAAGCGCATTGTGGTCGCAAACCGAACCCTGGAACGCGCGAGCATCCTTGCCGAGCAGTTTGGTGCCCATGCCGTTTTGCTCTCGGACATCCCGGCAGAGCTGGTGCGCAGCGACATCGTGATCAGTTCCACTGCCAGCCAGTTGCCGATCCTTGGCAAAGGCGCCGTGGAAAGCGCGTTGAAACTGCGCAAGCACAAACCGATCTTCATGGTAGACATCGCTGTTCCTCGGGATATCGAGCCGGAAGTCGGCGAGTTGGACGACGTTTACCTCTATAGCGTCGACGATCTCCACGAAGTGGTCGCCGAAAACCTCAAGAGCCGGCAGGGCGCTGCCCAGGCGGCGGAAGATATGGTCTTGGTCGGTGCCGAAGATTTCATGGTCCGCCTGCGTGAACTGGCGGCGGTGGATGTGCTCAAGGCCTATCGCCAACAAAGCGAGCGCATGCGCGACGAAGAATTGCAGAAGGCCCAGCGCATGCTGGCCAATGGCAGCAGCCCCGAAGAGGTGCTGGTGCAATTGGCGCGTGGCCTGACCAACAAACTCTTGCATGCCCCGAGTGTGCAGTTGAAAAAGCTTTCTGCCGAAGGCCGCCTCGATGCGCTGGCCATGGCCCAGGAACTCTTTGCCCTGAATGAGGGCTCATCGGATAGCTTTTCGGATAAGAAACCGCAATGAAAGCGTCACTGCTCAATAAGCTGGACATCCTCCAGGACCGTTTCGAGGAATTGACCGCCCTGCTTGGCGATGGCGAAGTCATTTCCGATCAAAACAAATTCCGCACCTATTCCAAGGAATACGCGGAAGTCGAACCGATTGTCGCCACCTATAAACAGCTGCTCAAAGTGCAAGGCGACCTCGAAGGCGCCCAGGCACTGCTCAAGGACAGCGACCCGGACATGCGCGAAATGGCCGTGGAAGAAGTTCGCGAAGCCAAAGAGCAACTGATCGACATCGAAGCCAGCCTGCAACGCATGCTGCTACCCAAGGACCCGAATGACGGGCGCAACGTGTTCCTCGAAATCCGTGCCGGCACCGGCGGTGACGAAGCGGCGATTTTTTCCGGCGACCTGTTCCGTATGTATTCGCGTTATGCCGAGCGGCGTGGCTGGCGGGTGGAAATTCTCTCGGAGAACATCGGTGAGCACGGCGGCTATAAAGAAGTCATCGCCCGTGTTGAAGGCGAAAACGTCTACGGCAAACTGAAGTTCGAATCCGGCGTGCACCGCGTGCAACGGGTTCCGGCCACCGAATCCCAGGGTCGCATCCACACCTCGGCCTGCACCGTGGCGGTGTTGCCTGAGCCGGATGAGCAGGAAACGATCGAGATCAACCCGGCGGACCTGCGGGTCGATACCTATCGTTCCTCCGGGGCCGGCGGCCAGCACGTCAACAAGACCGACTCGGCGATCCGCATCACGCACTTGCCGTCCGGTATCGTCGTCGAATGCCAGGAAGAACGCTCGCAACACAAGAACCGTGCCCGGGCGATGTCCTGGCTGTCGGCCAAGCTCAACGATCAACAAACCAGCGCCGCCGCGAACGCCATCGCCAGCGAGCGTAAGCTGCTGGTCGGTTCGGGGGATCGCTCCGAGCGCATCCGCACCTACAACTTTGCCCAGGGCCGGGTGACCGACCACCGGGTCAACCTGACGCTGTATTCCCTCGACGAAGTCCTCGCGGGCGGCGTCGAGGCCGTGATTGAACCGTTACTGGCCGAGTTCCAGGCCGATCAATTGGCAGCGATAGGTGAGTAAATGACGATCATTGCCAGTTTGTTGCGCGCCGCCGATTTGCCCGACTCGCCCACGGCGCGTCTGGATGCCGAATTATTGCTGGCCGCGGCCTTGGGCAAGTCCCGCAGCTTTCTGCACACCTGGCCGGAACGCATTGTGCCGAGCGAAGCCGCGCTGAAGTTTGCCGAGTACCTGCAACGTCGTCGCGGCGGTGAGCCGGTGGCCTACATTCTGGGGCAGCAAGGGTTCTGGAAGCTTGATCTGGAAGTCGCGCCGCACACGCTGATCCCGCGCCCGGATACCGAACTGCTGGTGGAAGCGGCGCTGGAATTGCTGCCAGCCACACCGGCCCAAGTGCTCGATCTTGGCACCGGCAGCGGCGCCATTGCCCTGGCTTTGGCCAGCGAGCGTCCGGCGTGGAAAGTCACTGCGGTGGATCGCATACTCGAGGCCGTGGCGCTGGCCGAACGCAATCGTCAGCGCCTGCACTTGAACAATGCCACGGTACTGAGCAGCCATTGGTTCAGCGCCCTGGAAGGTCAGCGTTTTCATCTGATCATCAGCAACCCGCCGTACATCGCCTCCGCCGACCCGCATCTGGTAGAAGGCGATGTGCGCTTCGAACCGGCCAGCGCTCTGGTGGCTGGCGTCGACGGGCTCGATGATCTGCGCCTGATCGTCGCCCAGGCGCCGGATTATCTGGAGGCCGGTGGCTGGCTGATGCTCGAACACGGTTACGATCAAGCCGAAGCCGTGCGCGACTTGCTGTTGAGCCGCGGCTTTGAAGCAGTCCACAGTCGCACCGATCTGGGCGGTCACGAACGTATCAGCCTGGGGCGCCTGCCGTGCTGAATGATCAGGAGTTGTTGCGCTATAGCCGGCAGATTCTGTTGCAACACGTCGATATCGACGGCCAGTTGCGGCTGAAAGAAAGCCGCGTATTGATCGTCGGTCTTGGCGGTCTTGGCTCACCGGTGGCGCTGTATCTGGCCGCGGCCGGTGTCGGCGAGCTGCACCTGGCGGATTTCGATACGGTCGACCTGACCAATCTGCAACGCCAGATCGTTCACGACACTGACAGCGTCGGCTCGAGCAAGGTCGATTCAGCGATCCGCCGACTGAGCGCGATCAATCCCGAGATCCAACTGATCGCCCATCGCACCGCACTGGACGAAGATTCCCTGGCGGCCGCCGTGGCGGCGGTGGATCTGGTGCTGGACTGTTCCGATAATTTCTCGACCCGTGAAGCGGTCAACGCGGCCTGCGTTACTGCCGGCAAACCGCTGGTCAGCGGCGCGGCGATTCGCCTCGAAGGGCAGTTGTCGGTGTTTGACCCGCGCCGCCCGGAAAGCCCGTGCTACCACTGTCTATACGGTCACGGCAGCGAAGCCGAATTGACCTGCAGTGAGGCCGGCGTTGTCGGTCCACTGGTTGGGCTGGTGGGCAGCCTCCAGGCGCTGGAAGCCCTGAAACTGCTGGTGGGTTTCGGTGAGCCATTGGTGGGGCGCCTGTTGCTGATCGATGCCCTGGGCTCGCGCTTCCGTGAATTGCGGGTCAAGCGCGATCCTGGCTGCAGCGTCTGTGGTTCAAAACATGCGTGAAGCGCCAATCGGCGTATTCGACTCCGGCGTCGGTGGGCTTTCGGTATTGGCCGAGATCCAGCGTTTGCTGCCCAACGAGTCGCTGCTGTACGTCGCCGATTGCGGCAATGTTCCCTACGGCGAAAAAACCCCTGAATTCATCCAGCAGCGTTGCAGCGTGATGGCCGAATTTTTTCAGCAGCAGGGCGCGAAGGCCTTGGTGCTGGCCTGCAACACGGCGACCGTCGCCGGTGTTGCGGACTTGCGGCGCGATTTCCCTGCGTGGCCCATCGTCGGCATGGAGCCCGCCGTCAAACCTGCCGCTGCCGCCACCCGCAGTGGTGTGGTCGGCGTGCTCGCCACCACTGGCACGTTGCAGAGCGCCAAGTTCGCAGCCTTGCTCGACCGGTTCGCTACCGATGTTCGCGTCATCACTCAACCGTGTCCTGGCCTGGTGGAGCTGATTGAAAGTGGCGATCTGCACAGCGACGCCTTGCGTCAATTACTGGCCGGCTATGTCGGGCCGCTGCTCGGCGCCGGGTGCGACACGATAATTCTGGGCTGCACGCATTATCCCTTCCTAAAGCCATTGCTTAAGCAGATGATCCCTGAAGACATCAGCTTGATCGACACCGGTGCCGCTGTTGCGCGGCAACTCCAGCGTTTGTTGGCCGAGCGTGAGTTACTTGCCGAGGGGCCGGCACGTGCTGCGCAGTTCTGGACGAGTGCCGATCCGGAGCATTTCAGGACTATTTTGCCGACGCTGTGGAACAGCGGCGGTGTTGTGCAAAGCTTCGATAGATAACTAAAAAAAAAGTGGGCGAAAACGAATAATTGGGCTGAACTTCTGATTAATCGTCGACTTCTATAGCGGTGAGCAACAAAAAAACCATATGAAATCGTTCGGAAAAGGATGTTTCTAGTGAAGCGACTATTCTGCTTGGCCGCGATTGCGGCCGCACTGATGGGGCACAGTTTTACCGCGCAGGCGGCAGGCGTGGAATTCGCGGTCGGACAGACCAGCGAGTCGACCATGACCTATCGATTGGGCATGCAATTCGATT
Organism: Pseudomonas sp. GW823-FHT02C02; assembly: GCF_058797635.1. NCBI lineage: Bacteria > Pseudomonadati > Pseudomonadota > Gammaproteobacteria > Pseudomonadales > Pseudomonadaceae > Pseudomonas > Pseudomonas sp. GW823-FHT02C02. The sequence goes on from NZ_JBXAJV010000010.1 coordinate 45,967, forward strand.
GGGACAAGAGCTGGTTGCAGAGTGATATCGGTCGTTTGACGGGGTACTGGAGCGGTGCCTACACCTATTGGGACGGCGACAAGACTTCCAGCAACCACAGCCTGTCGTTCGCGCCGGTGTTGGTTTACGAATTTGCTGGCCAGACCGTCAAGCCTTATGTGGAGTTGGGGGTCGGCGTCGCGGTATTCGCCAATACCGAAGTCGAAAACAATCAACTCGGCAGTGCTTTTCAGTTTGAAGACCGGTTCGGTTTTGGTCTGCGCTTTACCGGCGGACATGAAGTCGGCATTCGTGCGACGCACTATTCCAATGCCGGGCTCAGTAGCCCGAACAACGGTGTAGAAAGTTACGCGCTGCATTACACGATGCCGCTCTGAGACTCGCTCCTTTAAGTGTGGGAGCGAGCCTGCTCGCGATTGCGGTCTGCCATTCAGCAACAGTGTTGACTGACAGGAAGCCATCGCGAGCAGGTTCGCTCCCACACTGGATGTGCATCGACTTCAAATTCAGCGATACGCCGTGGTAATCCCCTGGCGCTCTTCGAGGCACTCCGGTGCGCCCATCTCGAACTCCCGGCAGATCAGCGGGCGCTTTTCGTAGATGGTGCACATCATGCTGTTGCGATCCAGCGCAGCGCACCAGCCGTCATCCAGACGCAGCATGACTTCCCCGCCCCAATCATCGGTATCGATAAAACGTTCAGGCACGCCCGTGTCGGTGATCAGCATGACTTCGAGCTGGCAGCAACAGGCTGCGCAAGTCGAGCACGTGACGGCCGGTTCGGTGATTTGCGTGTGGGGAATGGTTTTCATGGCGGGCAGTGTAAGGCAGTGCGCCCTGGCTGTGTTAAAGGCCTGACGGACGCTTAGCTGCGGGTGTCCGCCGCCAGCCGTTGCGCCATGAAATGCAGCGTTGGGAACAGCATGGCCCAGAGCAGGCCGATACCCAGCAGCGTGGGCACCTGACCGTAAGGAAACTGCACGCCGGCCAGTTGTCCACCGGCGTAATACGACAACGGCCCACCCACGGCGCCCAGCAGGCTGCCGAGCCACCAAGGTTTGGCGGTCCATTGCAGGCAGTGGCGCAACGTGGTTGCCAGTAACGCCCACAACAGCATCAGCCACAGCGGGATCAAGGGCGCGACGTCGGCGAAATCGAACACACCAAGCCAGCGCAACGAACTGTCGACGGTGGTGCCCAGCAGCACAACGCTGAGAATCAGTCGGCCTTCATCCGCCCAGCGACTTATCCACAGCAGATGAATCACCAGTACCGCCAACGCCACCAGCAACCATAAACTGTCGCCGCCCATCACACAGGCAAACCAGCCGAGCTGAAACAGTGCGGCATTGGCCAAGCGCTCACGCATCGAAGCGCCCCAGCAGCGGCGCGGGCATTGCCGAGGGTTTGGCCAGCACCATTTGCGCGGTGCCGATGGTGCGCTCCAGAAATCCCCCTTCGCAGTAGCACAGATAAAATTCCCACAACCGCAGGAAATAATCGTCGTAGCCCAACTCGCTCAAGCGGCCCTGGGCTCGGCGAAAATTCTCATGCCACAGGCGCAGGGTTCGGGCGTAGTGCAGGCCGAAATCCTCCATGTGCAGCAAATTCATGTCAGTGTCGCGGCTGATGACTTCCAGCATCTTCTGCACACAGGGCAGGGCACCGCCAGGAAAAATGTAACGCTGAATGAAATCGACGCTGCCCTTGGCCTGTTCGTAGCGCTGTTCGCGGATGGTGATGGCCTGCAACAGCATCAGGCCGTTGCTTTTGAGCAACTGCGCGCATTGCTTGAAATAGACCGGCAGGAAGCGATGGCCGACGGCTTCGATCATCTCGATCGACACCAATTTGTCGTACTGCCCGGTGAGGTCGCGGTAATCCTTGAGCAGCAGCGTGACCTGGTCTTGCAGGCCGAGGGCTTCAATGCGTTGGGCAGTGAAGGCGTACTGTTCTTTTGAAAGCGTGGTGGTGGTGACCTTGCAGCCGTAATGCTGCGCCGCGTAAAGCGCCATGCTGCCCCAGCCGGTGCCGATTTCCAGCAAGTGATCACTGGGTTTGAGCGCGAGTTTCTGGCAGATCCGTTCCAGCTTGTTCAACTGCGCCTGTTCCAGGCTGTCTTCGTCCGTCAGGAACTGTGCGGCGGAGTACATCATTGTGGGGTCGAGAAACTGTTCGAACAGGTCGTTGCCCAGATCGTAGTGGGCGGCGATGTTTTTCTGCGAACCCTTGCGCGTGTTGCGATTGAGCCAGTGCAGCGCTTGAACGAAAGGGCGGCCGAGTTTCGCCAGGCCACCTTCCAGCGCATCCAGTACCTCAAGGTTACTGACGAACACGCGAACCACCGCGGTCAAGTCCGGCGAACTCCAATAACCGTGGATAAACGCTTCGCCAGCGCCGATCGAGCCGTTACCCGCCACCAGCCCCCACGCCGCCGCGTCGAGGATATGGATCTCCCCGATCAATGGGCTGCCTGCGGTCCCGAAAACTTGCCGTTCGCCGTTTTCGATGACCACCAGTTGTCCATGTTTGAGCTGCGTGAGTTGCCGCAGTACACCACGGCGCAGCAACGATCCGGTCAGGCCGTTGGTGCTGAGCAGATTGACTTTGGCCGAGGCGCTAGAGGATTTCATGACGGTGATCCTTGGGAGGAACGATGGCGGTTTGAACGCTGCCAACGGCAGCCTGATGAGCAAATATCGGTGCGCGCTTGAGCAGCAGGCGCAGGGCCTGCCAATAGAGCGCCAGGCAGGTTTTCGCCGTCATCCATGGAAAGCGCCGCAAGTAACGATGCAGGCTGGCACGGTCCAGTGCCTGGCGTTTCAAGCTGAGCGTGGCGTCGAACAACTTCAGCTCGCCCTGCCAGTCCGCCATGTGCACGCCGAGCCGTTTCGCGGCGGGGCTGAAACTCATGCGGTATTCCAGATCTGGCGGTAGAAACGGCGAAACGTGAAACGCCTTCGCCACGGCAAAATGTTGATGGAAATCGCCGAGATTCTCCGGGGCCTTGGCCGGCAATACATAGTGATAACGCTCGCGCCACGGGGTGTTGGTGACTTCGCAAAGAATCGCCGCCAGTTGCCCGTCCGCCTCATGGCAGTAGAAAAAACTCACCGGGTTGAACGACAAACCCCAACTGCGCGGCTGGGTCAGCAGGCAGATCGAACCTTGGGGCGCATGACCGATGGCCTGGCCCACGAGCTGGCGCACCGCGTCAATCAGGCGCATGCCGCTGCCGGTATAGGTTTTGAGGTAATCGCTCTCGCGAAACGAGAACGGTGCGAAGCGGCTGTTGCCCGAGAACGGCGACAGGCCGAGCACGGCCTCCTGTTCGTCGAGGTCCAGGTACAACAGACCGATCCGGTAACGGAAGGCATGAGGCTTTGGGGCGAACCGCCGATGCGCGATCCAGCCGCTGTAGAGGGCGCTGTTCACAACACTTCACCAAACGAGCGAGCAACGCGCAACGCGCTGACCACGCCGTCTTCATGGAAACCGTTGGCCCAATAGGCGCCGCAATAATAAGTGTGTTGCGCGCCGTCCAGTTCCTCCCAGCGGCTTTGCGCAGCAACGGCCGCCAGGCTGAATTGCGGATGGGCGTAAGTGAATCTGGCGAGCACTTTACTCGGGTCGATGCCAGCGCTCTGGTTGAGGCTGACGCAGAACGTGGTGTCGCTCTGGATGCCTTGCAGGATATTCATGTCGTAGGTGACGGCGGCCCGTGTATGGCCCGGGCCACCGAGGCGGTAATTCCAGCTGGCCCACGCAAGTTTTCGAGTAGGCAGCAGGCGTGTGTCGGTGTGCAGCACCACTTCGTTGTCGGCGTAGGGCAGGGCGCTGAGGATCGATTGTTCGGCATCGCTCGGCTTGGCCAGCAGTTTCAGGGCCTGATCGCTGTGGCAGGCGAACACCACTTTGTCGAATCGCTCGCTTCCGGCGGTGCTGTGGATAACGATGCCTTCCTCATCCCGCTCGACCCGGGTCACCGGGCAGCCGAGACGGATTTTCTCTTTGAAGGTCGCCGTCAATGGCTCGATGTAAGCACTCGAGCCACCTTCGATCACCCGCCATTGCGGGCGATTACTGACGGACAGCAGGCCGTGATTCTTGAAAAACCTGACGAAGGATTGCAATGGGAAACCGAGCATGTCAGCCATGGACATCGACCAGATTGCTGCGCCCATCGGCACGATGTAATGCAGGATGAAGCGTTCGCCATAGCGGCCGTTTTTCAGATAGTCGTCCAGCGTGGTGTCGGCGGCGATCCGACCCTCGGCCAGGTCACGCTGCGCCTCTTTGTTGAAGCGCTGGATGTCGCGCAACATGCCCCAGAAGCCGGGTGACAACAGATTTCGCCGTTGGGCAAACAGGCTATTGAGGTTATTGCCGTTGTATTCCAGGCCCGAGTCCGGATCCGTCACTGAAAAACTCATTTCAGTCGGTTTCGACTCCACGCCGATCTGGCCGAGCAGACGAATGAAATTCGGGTAGGTCCAGTCGTTGAACACAATGAAACCGGTGTCCACGGCATAGCGCTGGTCATCCACGGTCACGTCCACGGTGTGGGTGTGACCGCCGATCCAGTCGCTGGCTTCGAACAGGGTGATCTCATGCCTGCGATTGAGCAGGTAGGCGCTGGTGAGCCCGGAGATTCCGCTGCCAATGATCGCAATGTTCACGGCACGTCCCTGATCGGTGGGCTGCTGCGCACCATGCGTTTGCCGATGGCCAGTTTCACGCAATTGGGCATTTTCGACAGGGGCCAGAGAGCAGCCATGAACAGTCCCGGAAAAGCGATCTCCAGGGGGCGGTTCTTGAGTTTGGCGAAGATGTGCCGGGCGGCTTTCGCCACTGGCCAACTGAGCGGCATCGGGAAGTCGTTTTTCGCCGTCAGTGGGGTCTCGACAAACCCCGGGCTGACCACTGTGACTTCGATGCCTTCCGGCGCAAGATCGATGCGCAGGGATTCGAACAGATAACGCAGCCCGGCCTTCGACGCGCCATAGGCTTCGGCCCGTGGCAGCGGCAGGTAGGTCACCGAACTGGCGACGCCCACCAGATGCGGCGCGGTGCCCTTGCGCAACAAGGGCAACGCGGCCTCGATGCAATAGGCGCTCGCGAGCAGGTTGGTGCGCACCACGTGTTCGACGATCGAGGAATCGAACTGCTTGACGTCGACGTATTCGCACGTGCCGGCGTTGAGGATCACCGTGTCCAGCGAGCCCCATTCATGGGCGATCTGTTCGCCGATTTCGCGCACCGCCTGACTGCTCGTCAAATCGCCGGGCACGACCAGCACTTGCCCCGGATAACGCTGGGACAAGACTTTCAGCACCGCTGTAGAGCGCGAGCTCACGGCCAGATGAGCACCGGTTTTGAGGATTTCTTCAGCCAGCGAGGCGCCGATGCCGCTGCTGGCACCCGTCAGCCAGTATCGCCGTGGAGGTGTAAGACTCATCCCATTCTCCTTTTCAGCCAGGCAATCGCCCGACCCAATACGGGTAAATGTTCGTAAAGCAGTGCCCCGGCATCGAAGTAATCCCGGTGACGATAAACCTTGTCGCGCCAGAGCAGGTACGAGCAGCCGTCGACACGAATCAACCGGCCGCCGCTCAGGCGCGGATGGCGGTAACTCATGACCCAGCGCAGATAACCTTGGCCTTCGCCGGTCTGGTCGAAACCGTGAAAATCAAAACGCAGTTCGGTGACGTTGGCGTAGAGCTCCGTGAAGTAGCTGCGCAACTGTCCGAGCCCTTGCACTTCATGCAGCGGATCGGTGAAGTGCACGTCTTCGGTGTACAGCTCGCCGAGGCGTTGCAAACTGTTTTTATCCAGCTGCGCGAATTGCCGGGCAAACTGCCGCAGGAAATCACTCATGAGCGCCTCCGGCATCGTGTCGCGAGGGCAAGTTCTTGAACGCGGCCAAGGCTCGCTGGCGCGAAGTGCTCAGGTTGACGATCGGCGACGGATAATCCGCTACGCCGAACAGACCGCCGACGTTCGCCGGGTTGTGCACGTCTTTTTTGTTCAGCCCAGCCAGTTCCGGCAGCCAGTGCTTGATGAACACGCCTTCAGCGTCGAATTTCTCCGATTGGCTCAGCGGATTGAAAATACGGAAATAAGGGGCCGAGTCAGTGCCCGTGGACGAACTCCACTGCCAGCCACCGTTGTTCGCCGCCAGGTCGCCGTCGATCAAGTGGCGCATGAAAAAGCGTTCGCCTTCGCGCCAGTCGATCAGCAGGTTCTTGGTCAGGAACATCGCCACCACCATGCGCAAGCGGTTGTGCATCCAGCCGGTTTCGAGCAACTGGCGCATGGCCGCGTCGATGATCGGCAGGCCGGTACGGGCTTGCTGCCAGGCCAGCAGTTCTTCCGGGGCGTCGCGCCAGGCCAGGGCTTCGGTTTCCGGGCGGAAGGCACGGTGACGCGAGACCCGTGGGTAGCCCACTAGAATGTGCTTGTAGAACTCGCGCCACAGCAATTCGTTGATCCAGGTGACCGCGCCCACCTTGCCGCTTTCGAACTCGCCTTGGTTACTGTGCAGGGCGGCGTGCAAACAATGGCGCGGGGAAATCACCCCGGCAGCGAGGTAAGCCGAGAGCTGGCTGGTGCCGGGTTTGGCCGGGAAGTCGCGCTCGCTTTTGTAGTAATCGATTTGTGCGTCGGCGAAGGTGTCGAGACGGCGTTGAGCTTCGGCTTCGCCGGCGGGCCAGAGCTGGCGCAGGCTGTCACTGGGCGTTTCGAAACCTTCGACGCTCGACGGAATGTCGTCACTGCTGATGGGCAACGGATCCTGTTCGGCCGGTGCTGCCACCCGTCCCGGAAGAGAGCGGTGCAGACGTTCGTAACAGACTTTGCGGAACTGACTGAAGACCTGAAAGTAAGTACCGGTCCTGGTCAGCACGGTGCCTGGTTTGAACAGCAGTTGATCGAGGTAGCTATAGAAGTCGATGCCATGGGCCTTGAGCGTTTCGGCGACTGCCGTATCGCGACGGCTTTCATGAACCCCGTATTCCTCGTTGACGTGCACCGCCTCCGCGTTTAATTGCTGACACAGCTTGAACAAAACCTGCGGCGCTTCATCCCAGCGAGGGGCGTGGCGAATCAAAAGGGGAATGTTCAGTTCGCCCAGCGCGTCGCTCAGTTCACCCAGATTGCGCAGCCAGAAATCCACTTTGCACGGCGCGTCATCGTGTTCCAGCCATTGCGCCGGGCTCAACAGGTACACGGCCACCGTCGGGCCGCGAGCGGCAGCAGCCGACAGGGCGGTGTTGTCGTGCAGGCGCAAGTCGCTACGCAACCAGATCAAATGCATGGAAGTGTCCATTAAATAAGCCCACGCTTAACCAGTTCCTGGTGAGCCGATAGCGGGTCTTCGGCCAGGAACAAATCAACACTCTCGGACGTTTTTGCGGACAGCTCGGCGTGGTGGATGCATACCGTTGGTCCGGCAATCATTTTTGGGCAACTGACGCCATTCAAAAGTTTCGGCAGCTGCGAAATGTTCATGGCTTTGCTGGAATACAGCAGTACGCCGCGGGCTTGCAGGTGATCGACCGCCAGCGCGAGTTCGCCCGGCGGCAGCGGCCAGTCGAAGACCTCCACCGGGCAATCGGCGCTGCTGATCAGCCACGCGGTCAGCCACAGGCAAGGTTCCAGTGGCTGGTCCGAGTGATTGATCAATAGCAACGGCGCGGTACGTAACTGACGGTTGTTATGGTAGATGCGTGCGCCGAATTTGCTACGCAGCCAGGAAAAGAAAAACACCCGCTCCATCTGCGCGCCGAACTGGCCCTGCCAGCGTTGCTCCAGCTCCGCCAGCAACGGCATCAGCAGTTGTTCGCACAAGGTACGAGGCGGATACAGCGCCATGGCTTGATTGACGGTGTCATCCAGCGTGCGTTCATTGAGCTGGGTCACCGCTTGCAGCAATGTCTGGCCCAGCACTTGCCAATCGTTTTCGACGGTTTCGGTAAAGGCCTGTGGCGTGTCGAGCAGCTGCTTGACCTGACTGACGGCCACGCCGCGATTGAGCCAGGTAAGGATGGTCAAAATCCGCTGCACGTGTTCGGCAGAAAACAGGCGATGCCCCTTGGGCGTGCGCTGGGGCACGATCAGCCCGTAGCGTCGCTCCCAGGCACGCAGGGTCACGGCGTTCACGCCAGTCTGGCGCGCCACTTCGCGAATCGGCAACCAGCCTTCGTCCAGGGCTTTCTTGAAGTCGGCGCCAAGGTCTTCGCTGGCGCTGGTGTCGATTAGGCTTTTCATTAGATGGCGTTTCGCAGGCTGAGGTTTTCCGGGTGCGGCTGAAGGTAAACCTGCTGCGCGATATACGGATCCGGGTGTTGACGGAAATAGTGTTTGAGCAGCGTCAGCGGCACCACCAAAGGCACGATGCCGTGCCGGTACTGGCCGATGACGTGCTGCATTTCCTGCTTGTCTTCAGGGCTGATGAATTGCTTGAGATAACCGCTGATGTGCTGCAGGACGTTGGTGTGGGTACGCCGCGTCGCGCATTTTTTCAATGCCGCCATCAGTTCGCTGAAATAGCGCGGGCCGAGTTCCGCAGGATCGGTCTGGCCCATGTTGCCCAGCAGGTTGCCCAGGGTTTTGTATTGCACCGGGTTATGGGCCATCAGCAAGTATTTGTAGCGCGAGTGAAATTCTATGAGGCCGCGTCGTGTCACTCCTTCTCGCAATAGCTGCTGCCAGGCGCTGTAGGCGAACACGCGGGTCAGGAAGTTTTCGCGCAATACCGGGTCGTTGAGGCGGCCATCTTCTTCCACCGGTAAGTCGGGGTGCAGGGCGCAGAACGCCTGGGCGTAGATACCACGTCCACCTCCGTCCACCGGCGACCCGTTGGTCTGGTAGACCTTGACCCGCTCGAGGCCGCAGGAAGGGGATTTCTGCATAAAGATGTAGCCGCAGATATCGTCCAGCTCCGCAGCCATTTTCTGACCGTAGTCGGCGAGCGGCCGGGTGACGTTAGTCTCAGGGTTGACGGTGCCAACGGCTTCGGGATGTTCGGGGTCGCCGATCAGGCGGATCGGTTCGCGAGGGATACCCAGGCCAATGGCGACTTCCGGGCACACCGGTACGAATTCGAAATAGTCGGTGAGGGTTCGGCTGCACAGGCGCGATTCCTTGTGCCCACCGTTGAAACGCACCTCCGCTCCCATCAAGCAGGCGCTGATGGCGATTTTCGGTAGAGTCGCTGGCTGTACATGCATCGGAACACCTCGAATCCAGACCTGTACAGAGCGGTAACTCTGTACAACTTTGTCTTCATCATAGATTCAAAGGTGTACAAGTCAAATTATTTGTATAGGTTTTCGGGAGGGGAGTGCATTCCCTTGTGGGAGAGGGCTTGCTCGCGATAGCGGTGGATCAGGCGACACATGGGTAGCTGACACACCGCATCCGCGGGCAGGATCTATTTCCAGCCGAGTATCCAGTCGTCGCTGGCTTTCAGCGATTGCCATGGGAGACGCTCACTGCGTTGGGTCAGCACCGCCTGCAATTCGACGTCCAGCACCGTGCCTTCCTCATCGCGGAACAGTTCGGTCACCAGAAAATGTTTCTCGCGGTTTCGCGGGTGGGCTGCTGTCCATTTCGACAGCAGCAATTTACTCGGATTGATTCTATTCACTGCAAGTGCTCGTGTAACCGTCGTGCAGCTTCCTGGCCGCTGAGCCAGGCGCCTTCGACACGCCCGGACAGGCACCAGTCGCCGCATACATACAGTCCCAGGTCGGCATCGGCCAAGGCACCCCATTCGTGACTGCTGGCGGGACGCGCGTAAAGCCAGCGGTGCGCGAGGCTAAAGGTCGGGGCGGGCATGGCGCTGTGCAACAGCTCGGCAAATGCACCGTGCAGTTGCTCGATCACCGCCTCCTTGGGCAGGTCGATATGTTGCCGGCTCCAGGCGCTCGTCGCGTGCAGCACCCAAGTGTCGAGGGTGTTGTCGCGCCCGGGTTTGCTGCGGTTGCGCGCCAGCCAGTCGAGCGGGCTGTCCTGCACGAAGCAACCTTCCATGGGGGTATCCAGCGGCGTATCGAACGCCAGCGCCACCGCCCACGTTGGCTCCATTTTTACCCCGGCGGCGGCCCCGGCGAGTTTCGGCGCGGAGGCCAGCAGTGCCGTGGCTTGAGGCGCCGGCGTGGCGATCACCACATGACTGAATGGACCATGGGTGAAGCCTTCGGCGTCTTGCAGGTGCCAGTGTTCTTCACCGCGATAGACCTCGGTGATCCGGCAGGCGAAATGCACTTCCAGGTCGCCGAGCAGGCCGCGGGTGATGGCGCTCATGCGCGGTGTTCCGACCCAGCGTGTCTGTTCGTCCGGCGACAGGTTGAGCTGCCCGCCGTGGAAGGTGTAGAGCTGCGGCGTCCACTCGGCGACCCAGCCGTTGGATTGCCAACGCTGGACCTCGGTGACGAAGCGCCGGTCGCGGGCAGTGAAATACTGTGCGCCCATGTCCAAGGCACCCGCATCACTGCGCTTGCTCGACATGCGTCCGCCACTGCCGCGGCTTTTATCGAAAAGTTGAACACTGTGCCCGACTTCTGTCAGGGCCTGAGCGGCTGAGAGCCCGGCGATGCCGGTGCCGATGATTGCGATAGGTACAGTCATAGGGGCCTCGTTTACCTTTCTGTACAGACTACGCCGTGGTTTAAACCTGTACAATATTGTTTTTTGGTATAACTTTTAGCGTTCTCGATCTGACAGCTTGGCCTATTGTTAAACACAGACACTGCCCGATACCAAAGATCCCTGCTTATAAAAATAGACTAGTGATCAGGGTAAAACGCCACGCGAGGAAGAAGTCATGCACATATTGCTGACCGGCGGTACTGGTTTGATAGGACGTCAACTCTGCCGACACTGGTTGAGTCAGGGACATCGCCTGACAGTCTTGAGCCGCACGCCGGAAAAAGTCGCGAAAATCTGCGGTGCCCAGGTTCGCGGCGTCGCGTTGTTCGAAGACCTCGGGCAAGAATCGGTGGACGCAATTATCAATTTGGCGGGCGCGCCCATTGCCGATCGGCCATGGACGTCCAGGCGCAAAGCCTTGCTCTGGGCGAGTCGCATCACCCTGACCGAAACCTTGCTGGCCTGGCTCGAGACCCGCGCGCAGAAACCGCAGGTGTTGATCTCGGGTTCTGCCATCGGCTGGTACGGCGACAGTGGCGAGCGCGAACTGACCGAAGCGTCTCCGCCGTCCATCGATGATTTCGCCAGTCAGTTGTGCATTGCCTGGGAAGAAACCGCCCAGCGCGCCGAGGCCATGGGTATTCGGGTGATCCTGATTCGAACCGGTTTGGTGCTGTCTGCCGAGGGCGGCTTTTTGTCGCGGCTGTTGCTGCCGTTCAAACTGGGGCTGGGCGGGCCTTTGGGCAGTGGTCGGCAGTGGATGCCCTGGATTCATATCAACGATCAAATCGCCCTGATTGATTTTCTTCTACATCGCAATGACGCCAGCGGTCCATATAATGCCTGCGCGCCAAAACCGGTGCGCAACCGCGAGTTCGCCAAAACATTGGGCGCCGTGCTGCACCGACCGGCGTTCATGCCGATGCCGGCCCTGGCCTTGAAAGTTTGCCTGGGTGAGTTGTCACTGCTGTTGCTGGGCGGCCAGAAGGCCGTACCGGCGCGCTTGCTGGAAGCGGGTTTCACGTTCCAGTTCACCGATTTGCGCGCGGCCCTGGACGACCTGTCCAGCCGCCTTTGAAATAGGACGTTGCATGACCGATCACGCATTGCTTCTGGTTAACCTGGGTTCACCTGCCTCTACATCGGTGGCGGATGTGCGCAGTTACCTCAATCAATTTCTGATGGACCCCTACGTGATCGACCTGCCATGGCCGGTGCGACGCTTGCTGGTGTCGCTGATCCTGATCAAGCGTCCGGAGCAGTCCGCCCACGCCTACGCGTCGATCTGGTGGGAGGAGGGCTCGCCGCTGGTGGTGCTCAGCCGTCGCCTGCGCGAGGCCATGGTTGCGCAATGGCACCATGGGCCGGTTGAGCTGGCGATGCGCTACGGCGAGCCGTCGATTGAGACGAAACTGGTTGAGCTGGCTGCTCAGGGCCACAAAAAAATCACCCTCGCACCGCTTTATCCACAATTCGCCGACAGCACCGTGACCACGGTGATTGAAGAAGCCAAGCGGGTGGTGCGTGAGAAGCGGCTCGATGTGCAGTTTTCGATTCTCCAGCCGTTCTACGATCAGCCGGAATACCTCGACGCATTGGTCGCCAGCGCGAAACCTTATTTGCAGCAGGATTACGATCACCTGTTGCTGAGCTTCCATGGTTTGCCGGAGCGGCACCTGAAGAAGATCGACCCTACCGGTCACCATTGCTTCCAAAGCGATAATTGCTGCCAGAACGCTTCGCCAGAAGTATTGGCGACCTGCTACCGCGCCCAATGCCTGCGCACGGCGTCGGAGTTTGCCAAGCGCATGGGGCTGGCGGATGGCAAGTGGTCGGTGTCGTTCCAGTCGCGTTTGGGCCGGGCGAAATGGATCGAACCCTACACCGAAGCGCGCCTCGATGAGCTGGCGGGAATGGGCGTGAAGAAGGTGCTAGTGATGTGCCCGGCGTTCGTTGCTGATTGCATCGAGACGCTTGAGGAAATCGGTGATCGCGGGAAGGAATTGTTCCGCGAGGCAGGGGGCGAGGATTTGGTGCTGGTGCCTTGCCTCAACGATGATCCGCAGTGGGCGCGGGCGTTGAGTGCCTTGTGTGAAAGGGCGCCGTTGGCGCTTTAAAAGCTTCGCGGGCAAGCCTCGCTCCTACAGAATTGCGTCGTTGTGTCGAGCGACACACAACTTGTAGGAGCGAGGCTTGCCCGCGAAGGCATTCTCAAGGCTGACTACAACAACGGCTCATCCGCCTTCTTGTGCTTCCAGCTGTCATTGCCCGGCAGCAACAGATTCAGCCCGATCGCCACCACCGCGCACAACGCAATGCCTTTGAGGCCGAAGTCATCGGGGCCGGTGCCAGTGCCGACCAGCACACCGCCAATCCCGAACACCAACGTCACCGACACAATCACCAGATTGCGCGCTTCGCCCAGGTCGATCTTGTGGCGAATCAGCGTGTTCATCCCCACCGCAGCGATCGAGCCAAACAACAGGCACAAAATCCCGCCCATTACCGGCACCGGAATGCTTTGCAGCAGTGCGCCGAACTTGCCGACGAACGCCAGGCTGATGGCAAAGATCGCCGCCCAGGTCATGATTTTCGGGTTGTAGTTCTTGGTCAGCATCACCGCGCCCGTCACTTCGGCGTAGGTGGTGTTGGGCGGGCCGCCGAACAGACCGGCAGCGGTGGTGGCAATGCCATCGCCGAGCAGGGTGCGGTGCAGGCCGGGTTTCTTCAGGTAATCGCGACCGGTCACGCTGCCGACGGCAATTACCCCGCCGATATGCTCGATGGCTGGCGCCAGGGCTACCGGAACGATGAACAGAATCGCCTGCCAGTTGAATTCCGGCGCGGTGAAGTGCGGAATCGCAAACCACGGTGCGGCGGCAATCTTCGCGGTGTCGACAACGCCGAAATAGAACGCCATGGCAAAACCGACCAGCACGCCGGAAATGATCGGCACCAGGCGGAAGATGCCTTTACCGAACACGGCGACGATCAGCGTGGTGAGCAGCGCCGGCATCGAGATCAGCATGGCGGTCTGATAGGGAATCAGCTCGGTGCCGTCGCCAGCCTTGCCCATCGCCATGTTGGCGGCAATCGGCGCCATGGCCAGGCCGATCGAGATGATCACCGGACCAATCACTACCGGTGGCAGCAGACGGTCGATGAAACCGGTGCCTTTGATCTTCACCGCAAGGCCGAGAAAGGTGTAGACGAAACCCGCCGCCATCACGCCGCCCATGGTCGCCGCGAGGCCGAACTGGCCCTTGGCGAGAATGATCGGGGTGATGAAGGCGAAGCTCGATGCGAGGAATACCGGCACCTGGCGCCCGGTGACGATCTGGAACAGAATCGTCCCCAGGCCTGCGGTAAACAGCGCCACGTTAGGGTCAAGGCCGGTAATCAGCGGCATCAACACCAGGGCGCCGAAGGCCACGAACAGCATCTGTGCGCCAGACAGAACCGTGCGCCAGAGCGGATCGTTGAACTCTTGCTGCATGCTCAAGCGTCCTTCTGCTTGGTACCGAAGATCTTGTCACCGGCATCGCCCAAGCCTGGGATGATGTAACCGTGTTCGTTGAGTTTTTCATCAATGGAGGCGGTGTAGATCATCACGTCCGGGTGCGCTTTGCCTACAGCGGCGATGCCTTCCGGCGCGGCAACCAGCACCATGGCGCGGATGTCGCGGCAACCGGCCTTTTTCAGCAGGTCGATGGTGGCGACCATGGAGCTGCCGGTGGCGAGCATCGGGTCGATGATCATTGCCAGGCGCTCGTTGATTTCCGGAACCAGTTTTTCCAGGTAGGTGTGGGCCTGCAGGGTTTGTTCGTTGCGGGCCACGCCGACGGCGCTGACCTTGGCACCCGGGATCAGGCTCAGCACGCCTTCGAGCATGCCGATGCCGGCGCGTAGGATTGGCACTACGGTGATTTTCTTGCCGGCGATTTTCTCCACCGACACGGTGCCGCACCAACCTTCGATGTCGTAGGTTTCCAGCGGCAGGTCTTTGGTGGCTTCATAGGTCAGCAGGGCACCGACTTCCTGAGCGAGCTCACGGAAATTCTTCGTGCTAATGTCGGCGCGGCGCATGAGGCCGAGTTTATGACGGATCAGCGGATGGCGGATCTCGAGGATGGGCATGGGAAAGGCTCCGGCGGCGGGCAAAAAAACCGGCCTAGATTAATCTATCCGAGGGTGTTGTCCTATAGACATACAGTACGTTAGTCCACAAACGCTTGATCTGGCCGTGCGGGATGCGTACCTTTGCCCGCTTTTCCCGAATCCGTCCCCCCCTGGAGAGCGCCATGTCCGCTGATCTCGAGCATATCCGTCAAATCATGCGAGAGGCTGACTGCCTGTACACCGAAGCTGAAGTCGAGGCGGCCATCGCCCGCGTCGGTGCACACATCAATGAACAGCTGGCTGACACTAACCCGGTGGTGTTCTGCGTGATGAACGGCGGCCTGATTTTCGCCGGCAAGCTGCTCACCCATCTGCACTTCCCGCTGGAAGCGTCCTACCTGCACGCCACCCGTTATCGCAACGAAACCAGCGGCGGCGACCTGTTCTGGAAAGCCAAGCCGGAAGTTTCGTTCCTCGACCGCGACGTGCTGATCATCGACGACATCCTCGATGAAGGTCACACCCTGGGCGCGATCATCGATTACTGCAAACACGCTGGCGCGCGCAAAGTGCACACTGCCGTGCTGATCGACAAGGACCACGACCGCAAGGCTCGCCCGGACCTGAAAGCCGATTTCGTCGGCCTGCCGTGCATCGACCGTTACATCTTCGGTTACGGCATGGACTACAAAGGTTACTGGCGTAACGCCAACGGGATTTTTGCTGTTAAAGGAATGTAAGAACATGACCGTGCCCAGCTTTCTTGATCAAACGTTGTTCGCCGGATTGGCCGAGAAAGCGGCCGCGAGTCCTCGCGGGCGTCAGCATCACAACTTCCATCAGATGGAAGAGGCTTGCCATCGCATGGCGGTGGGGTTGCAGCCAAACACGTATATCCCGCCTCACCGACACTTGGGCGACAACAAGGCAGAAACATTGCTGGTCCTCAAAGGGCGGCTCGGTTTGCTGATCTTTGATGAGTCTGGCGTGGTCGTGACGAAGCAAGTCCTCGTCGCCGGTGGTGATTGTGTCGGCGTGGACCTGCCAACAGGCGTGTTCCATGGCCTGGTCGTGCTGGAAGCCGACAGCCTGATGTTCGAGTGCAAGGCCGGGCCTTATCGCCCGGTGGGTGAAGGTGAGCTGGCGACCTGGGCGCCACGTGAAGGCGAGCCGGGTGTGGCCGAGTATCAGGCGTGGATGCGCGCACAGTTTGATTGAGCCGTGGGCTCAATTTTCCTCGGCCAGCCAGCGTTCGCTTTTGCGACGGGCCTGTTCCAGGTTGTTCACGTAGGCCAGCTGACGCTGTTCCCGATGGATGCCCGCGCGCCTGAGCTTCAGGCGCACCCGTGGAGCGGTCGCCACCAGAATCAGGCCGATGCCGTCCTTGCGGTAATCCCTCAGGATATTGTCGAAGGCGGCCAGCGCCGTCATGTCCAGCATCGGCACGGCGCTCATCTCGACGATCACCACTTTGACCTCCGGGTTGAATTTGCGTAGCACCCCCAGCGCTTTTTCAGCTGCGCCGAAGAACAGCGGCCTGCGTATCGCGTAGCAGCGAACGTGCTCCGGCATGTCCTGCAAGGCTTGATGGAAGCCGCGAGGCAGTTCGGCGGTGTCGGTGAGATCGCTCATGCGCTTGATAAATAACCCGGCGGCCAGCAGCAGGCCGACGGCGACGGCCATCACCATGTCGAACAACACCGTCAGGCTCAGGCAGGTCAGCAAGACCAGCACATCGCTGCGAGGCGCGATACGCAAGGTATGGAGCACGTGCCGGGCCTCGCTCATGTTCCACGCCACCATGACCAGCAACGCGGCCAGTGCCGCCATCGGCAAGTAGCTGAAAAGCGGTGCCAGGACGAGTATTGCCATCAGCACCACGGCGCTATGAATAATGGCGGCCAGTGGCGAAAAGGCGCCGCTGCGCACGTTGGTGGCACTTCGGGCAATGGCCGCCGTGGCGGTAATGCCACCGAACAACGGTGCGATCAGGTTGCCCAGGCCCTGGCCCAGCAGTTCTGCGTTGGGGTCGTGTTTGCTGCCGGTCATGCCATCCGCCACCACCGCACACAACAAGGATTCGATGGCGCCGAGCATGGCAATGGCGAACGCTGGCGCCAGTAACTGACGGATCAAATCGTAGGACAGGTGCAGCGGCTGGCCGTCGGGGCCGGGTAGATTCCAAGGCCAATCGAAGCTTGGCAGGAACGGCGGAATGCCGGGATGGCTGACGCCGTCGACCATATAGCTGAAGCGCTCACCCAATGTCGCCACCGCCAGCCCGCCGTGCTCCAGCGCCACCCCCAGGAGCGCGCCGATTGTCAGCGCCACCAGATGCCCCGGAATCCTCGGCACCCACCGTGGCCAGACAATCAGAACGGCCAGGCATGTGAGGCCGATGATCCCGTCCCCTAGTCGGGCGCTGGGCAACGCCAGAATCAATACGCCCAGTTGTTCAATGTAGTGTTCTACCTGGCCGGCGGTGGTCAGGCCCAGCAAATCCTTCAATTGCAGGGTGGCAATGACAATGCCGATCCCGGCGGTAAAGCCCAGGGTGACCGGGTACGGAATGTACTGAATCAACCGCCCGGCTCGAATCAGCCCCAAGGCAATGAGAATGACGCCGGCAAGCATGGTGCAAAGCAGCAGGCCGCCCAGGCCATATTGTTGGGTGATGGGCAACAGAATGACCACGAACGCGGCGGTCGGCCCACTGACATTGAAACGTGAACCTCCCGTCAGGGCGATCAGGGGCGCAGCGATCAGTACCGTATACAACCCTTGCTGGGGCGGCACACCTACGGCAATCGCCAGGGCCATGGCCAACGGGATGGCGATAATCCCTACCGTCACCCCGGCACTGATGTCGCCGCGTAAGCGCCTGAGGGTGTAGCCGGCGCGCCAGGTCTGACGCCAGGCCGCAAACAACGGGGGGACGGAGAACGTCATGCACACTCCCTAGAAGACGATGCACTGTTGAACGACGGCTGAAAGCTCGTCCAGCATGGCCAACCTCGTACTGCGAAGTATTGACCTATATCGCCAATTCGCGCGGTTGATCCTCATGCTAGAGTGCTTGGCCTCGTCTTCGGAGCCCGTCATGAGCCTTTTGATCCGCAGCTGCGCCGTCCTGTTGCTGACCCTCAGCCTGCCTCTGGCGGCCGCCCCGGCGCCGATGCACGCGCAGTTTCTACCGCCTGACGACCTGACCCTGCGTGACGCGGAGCCCGAGCAGCAACAGTTGTTGCAGGTCACCGAATATTCGGTGGTGGTTGGCAGCCAGCGTCAGTCCAATCAACAACCGATTCCGGTCACGTCTCCGATGATGATCCGCCTCAAGGGCAAATCCTTGAACAAGGGCGCGACCATCAACCAGGTGCTGGTCAATTTCGACGGCGAAAGCAAAAGCCTGAAAAAGCCGATCTATGACGAAAAAAGCAAAACCCTGACGCTGTTTTACCCGATGGCGCAGTACCGGGTGGTGATCGATTTGTTGCGCAATGGCACGGTGTATTGCCAGTTCCTCAGCTACGCAAACGGCCATGTCTGGGCCGATCTGCACACGGGCACTGTTCGTCCGCGTTGAGCCTTGTGCCCGGGCAGGGGTAAACTGCCCGCCCCGTGAAATGTCTGCGAGCTGGAGTCGGCAATGCGTAAAGATAAGAAACAAGTGATTGGTGACGAGATCGGCGATGAGCAGATCAAGTTGTTTCTCGATTTCGAACCGGTCGACGCCACTTCGCCGTCCCTGCATAAGCTGATCAAGGCCTACCGTGGCCTGCGCATCGATGACTTCGAGCGTTTTCTGACATTCTTCGTCGCAGCCGGCCTGGACCTGGATGGCAAGGATGAGCACGGCAATGACTTCGTCGCCCTGATCAAGGATCAGCGCAATGCCGCCGAGTACATCGAGTTGATTGCCAAGGCGCGCGGCTGATCCCGGACACACCGGAATATGTGGCGAGGGAGCTTGCTCCCGCTTGAGTGCGCAGCGCTCACAAAATCTATGCCGTTCGCAGAGCTTTGGGGCCGCTTCGCAGCCCAGCGGGAGCAAGCTCCCTCGCCACAAAGATAATTTCAGCGTCCTAAAAAAAACGCCCCGCTCTCACTGAGAACGGGGCGTTTTTCATGGGGCCGAATCAAGCGTAGCTTTCGGTCTCGTTACTGGCTTCAACCAGTTCCAGGGCGACGTTGTTGTGCGCATTGATCTTGCGATACAGCGCAGCGTCGGTTTCCAGAACTTTTTCCCGGGCCGGGAAGATTTCCGCCAGTTTGGCAGCCCATTCGCCGGATGCCTTGTTCGGGAAGCATTTTTCAATCAGCTCAAGCATGATCGAAACAGTCACCGAAGCGCCTGGGGAGGCGCCGAGCAGGGCGGCAAGGGAACCGTCCTTGGCCGCGACCAGTTCGGTACCGAACTGCAGAACGCCGCCTTTTTTCGGATCCTTCTTGATGATCTGCACCCGTTGGCCGGCCACTTCCAGGCGCCAGTCTTCGGCTTTCGCCTCAGGGTAGAAGCGACGCAGGGAGTCCAGACGCTGCTCCATCGACTGCATCACTTCGCTGACCAGGTACTTGGTCAGGTCCATGTTGTTTTTCGCCACGGCCAGCATCGGGCCGATGTTGCCGGCGCGAACCGACATCGGCAGGTCCATGAAGGAGCCATGCTTGAGGAACTTGGTGGTGAAACCGGCATAAGGTCCGAACAGCAGCGACTTCTTGCCATCGACCACGCGGGTATCCAGGTGCGGCACCGACATCGGTGGAGAACCCACCGCAGCCTGGCTGTAGACCTTGGCCTGGTGATGCTTGACCACTTCCGGATTGTCGCAACGCAGCCACTGGCCACTGATCGGGAAGCCGCCGAAGCCTTTGCTTTCTTCGATGCCCGAGGCCTGCAACAGCGGCAGTGCCGCGCCGCCCGCACCGAGGAAGACGAATTTGGCGTCGACTTCACGGGTGTTGCCGCTGTTGACGTCCTTGATGCTGACGGTCCAGCCGCTGCCGTTACGCTTGAGGCCCGTCACGCGCTTGCAGTACTTGACCTGGGCATCGGGTGCGCTGGTCAGGTGCTTGAGCAATTGATTGGTCAGGGCGCCGAAGTTGACGTCGGTGCCGTTCATTACGCGGGTGGCTGCGACGACTTCGTCGGCTGGCCGGCCCGGCATCATCAACGGCATCCAGTCGGCCATGGTGGCCTTGTCTTCGGTGTATTCCATGTCCGAGAAGGCATGGTGCTTGCTCAGGGTCTTGAAGCGTTCCTTGAGGAAGGAAACGCCATCATTGCCCTGCACGAAGCTGAGGTGCGGCACCGGGCTGATGAACGTCTTGCAGGAGCCGAACGTGCCTTTTTTGGTCAGGTAGGACCAGAACTGCTTCGACACTTCAAACTGAGTGTTGATGTGCACGGCTTTCTTGATGTCGACGCTGCCGTCGGCCGCTTGCGGCGTGTAATTGAGCTCACACAGCCCGGCGTGACCGGTACCGGCGTTGTTCCATGGGTTGGAACTCTCCGCAGCACCGGAATCCATCAGCTCGACGACTTCCAGCTTGATCGCGGGGTCGAGTTCTTTGAGCAGTACGGCAAGGGTGGCACTCATGATGCCGGCCCCAACCAGTACTACGTCGACTGCTTCGTTATGCGCCATTTAACGCGTCTCCAAAATCTGCAGCACCAAATTGTCGGCATGGCTGCCAGGCGTTCCGGGGCGTGTCAGTGATGCCCAGGTACCCGTGGTCAGTGTTGCCATGTCCGAATCTTCGCAATTTTTCGCAACTTCGACGGATGCATGCGGCCGGGCCTAAAGAGTTACATGAACTCATCTCAGCGCGCGGCTGGCAATTCGACTTATGGTCGAGACATCCGTTTGTGCAACCAAATCCGTAGCGGACAGGCTTCAGGCTCCGGTGTTCGAGGAGTACTCGGTCCTGTGTCGTTGGGCTGTTTCAGACGCTAATGGTGCATGTTCAGACGCAAAACTATTCATTTGCTCGCCACACTCTTGTGAAGTTGTGAAAACCCGTTTTTTTCACGCTCTTTTGAAGACGTGAACCTCAAAAAAGGGCTGTCCCAGCCTGGCACCGTGCCCGGATGGATTGCCGTCATGGGGTACATGACAGGCAAAACGGGCAAACAGCTCAGTGACCGAGCGTAATGACAGCTCTGCAGATTCGCGAAAAGTGGGGTTTTTGCTCAAGGAACAGCAAGCGCGCCAGCTTCACTCGATCTGTGTGGGCGGCTCTCTGTGGGCGGTGCGGGGTGCCAATACCGAAGCATTGACGATGCTGCGAGGCCCGATCAGGAGACGTCCTTATAATCGGGGGGAGATTGTATCTAAGAAACGCAGGGAAATGGACGTGTTTAATGACTTTTATTAGGCGTCTGGTCAGGTGGTCAACAGATGTTGCACCCGTGCACGTGGCCGGCGCTGGCTGACACGGGCGCTCGGGGGCAGGGGATGGTGCAACCAGTTGAGGCGGATTTCTTCGATTTCGACCCAGCCATCGCCCATCGGCTGGAGGCTGCACTGCTTGAACGCCTGGCAATGACCATTGCGGTCGAGCAGGGCAAAACTGCGGTGCAAGGGGCGTGGCGCGAACAGCGAGATGAGATAACGCATGACAAAGTACCTTGTGGGTGACCTGCCGAGAAGGTTGCCAGCAAGCCGTGACGTGAAAGTGTATGGGCGATGACAGATCTGTGACACGAGGGGGTTTCTGATGGGTTTGTAGGAAATTACTTCAATCATTGCAGCGCCCTAGTTCGCTGCAGTGGCGCACGGCTATACTGCGGGCCTGTTTGTGCCTGATTCTGGAGAGAAGAGCATGTTGCAACGCCTGTTGTTCGGTTTGATCACTGTGACCAGTTTGACCCTCGTCGGCTGCGCCCACAGCCCGCAACAACTGAACCCTGAACCCAAGCTGACAGCTCAGCTGGCGCCGGTCGGCCGCGGTCAGCCGGTGGTGGTGCGTGTGGTGGATGGTCGTCCGTCGCCAACCCTGGGCACCCGTGGTGGCTTGTACCCCGAGACCAGCGCGATCACCGTGCAGGGCGCGCAGATCCTGCCGAAGTTGCAGGCACAGGCCGAGGCGGCCGTGCGGTTGCTGGGCTTCACCCCGACCTCGAATGCGCTGAATGCCCCGCAATTGACCGTTACCTTGGCCGAGTTGAAGTATCAGTCGCCTAAAGAAGGCATGTACGTGACTGAAGCGACCATCGGCGCAACTTTCCGCTCGGATGTGCAGAACGCCAACCGTCGCTACAGCGGCCGTTACGGCGCATCCCTGGACCAGCGTTTCGGTATGGCGCCGAATCAGGAAACCAACACCAAGCTGGTCAGCGACGTGTTGAGCGATGCGTTGACGCGTCTGTTCAAGGACCCGACGATTGGTCAGATTCTCGGCGAGTAACTTTCGCGAGATTCAAAAAAGCCCGGTGCCAGCAATGGCTCCGGGCTTTTTCATGCCTGCTGATTACCGATCACCAGCAGGCGCGAGGCTGTCGGGGTCAGGCCGCTTGTGAATAGAAATCCAGCACGCTCACGCCGGTCAGCAAATCCGTCTCAGGCAAATCCGCATGCTGATGCCCGCCCAGTGCGCAATAAACCAGCCAATGGCGGTCCTGAACGTTAAAGGCGAGGCTTCCTACGAGGTTTTGTTGTTCGTCACTCTGGGCGATGAGGTAGAGGCGGTCCTGGTTTTCGGCGTGCAGCATGACGGTATCCGTGTCGGTTTCGAGGGCCGCCAGACTGGCGTATTCAGATGACGGAGCCGTGACACAGGGCAGCATTTGGTCAGATGGTTCGTTATTTGTCGGAAAGGCAGGGCAGGGGGACAGGCTTTCGGTAGAATTCGCGCCGCGGTCGTCGGTTCGGCGTCTGCCACACCTGTTTTGCCGAGGTCCGTGATGTCGTTGCATTTGATTTCGCTGTTCACCCACCATCCCGCCAAGTTGATCAACCTGCTGGCCTTGCTGTTGGCCTTCCCGGGTAGTTGGCTGCTGCATGCCACGCGTCGCCGTGAACAACGCGCCATGGCGAGCCTTGTCGCCCAACGCCAGAGCCGTCCGAACGAAGAGCCCACCCTGGATTGGGCGACGTTGCGCATGAACCGTTTCTTCTACCGCTTCGGCTTCGCGTGCCTGGGGTTGGCGTTGCTGGTGTCTTGGATCAGCACCTGGTTCTGAATCTTTGACGCAGAACCTTGTGGCGAGGGAGCTTGCTCCCGCTGGGCTGCGAAACGGCCCCACAACCAGCCATCCTTGTAGCGTCAGGCAAACCGCTAGCACCGATGTTTCGACTGCTGCGTAGTCGGGCGGGAGCAAGCTCCCTCGCCACAGGGACAGTGCCTTGCCCACCTACCGCGTCAAGGCAAATAAAAACGGCGCCTTGAAGGCGCCGTTGTTGTATCCAGTCAATTACAGCGGCAAACCAGCCTTGACCCGATACTGATTACGCACCGGCGTCGCATATTGCAGCACCAGATACGGCCGATGTTCCTCAGGGCAGGCTTCCAGTCGGCGTTGCCATTCTTCCTGAGCCTTGACCAGTTCGTCGGCCGCAAACACCTCGGCAGCTTTTGGCACCTGCAATTGCGGGTCAGCGTCTTTCCACTGCGCGTAAGCCAGGTAATGCACCGGGAATAACCGGTAGCCGCCGAGGATCTGCCGGTCTATTTCGATCGCCAATTGCTTGGTGTCGTCGAACAGTTCGGTGATCGGCGCGGCGAAGTTCACGTGCACCCGGCCCTTGTAGCCGGTGATGCCCTTGGCGATGCTGACGTCGTCCTCGCCCGGGACTTTGGTGTAGCTGCCGGTGGTGGCGCGGATGAACAATTCGCGGGCCTTGGCCTGGTCGCACGGGTCGTATTCGTAGCTGATCGACACCGGGCTGACGTTGAGCGAGCGGATGACTTCGCCGAACGGCTCGTCCTTGCGGCTCATGTGGAACATCTTCAGGATCGCCGACTCGGTGCGGTCATCACCGTCCTTGGCCCGGCCCTCGGCCTGGGCGATCCAGATGGAGGCGCAATCGTTGCGGATCGAGTGGTTGATGTAGGCGGACAGCAGCTGATACGCCGCCATCTTCTCGCGACGCCCGGTGATCGAACGGTGCACGATGAAGCTCTTGTTCAGGCGCATCAAATCGCTGACAAAGGGCTTTTGCAGCAAGTTGTCGCCGATCGCGATGCGCGGTGTCGGCAGGCCGGCGTGGTACACGGCGTAGTTGACGAAGGCCGGGTCCATCACGATGTCACGGTGGTTGGCGATGAACAGGTAGGCGCTGCCGGACTTGAACTGCTCGACGCCGGTGTACGTCACACCGTCCGTGGCTCGTTCGATGGTGTGGTCGACATACATCTCGACTTTATCCTGCAACGTCGCCACCGAGGTGACGCTGGCGAACTCACGGCGCAGCCGATGAGCTATAAGAGGTTTGAGCGCCCAGCCAAAGGCACCGGCAAAACGCGGGAAGCGGAAATGGATGAGGATATCTAGAAACGCCTTGTCGCCGAGCAGTCGGTCCAGCACCGCAGGGACTTCGCTGTCATTGTAAGGTCGGATGGCATCGAATTCGCCCATCATGCTCTCTTGTTAGAAACGGCTAGGGTAAGTAAAGGTTTTGATCGAAAACCAACGGGGCACGGTCTGAAAAGTTAGCCAGACAAAAATAGCCCTGCAAATAGACCGGCGATTATACGCACAAGTCACTTGGGAGACCGCGATGCTGGAACCTGCGTTGTACGAATGTCCGTATTGTGGTGAAGAGGTCGAGACGACGGTGGACCTGTCCGGTGGCGATCAGACCTATATCGAGGACTGTCAGGTGTGCTGTCGGCCGATAACGTTTGTGTTGCAGGTAGACGGAGAGGAATGGCATCTCGAAGTGTTCAGCGAAAACGAGTAAGGGGCGTCTATGCAGCGAATCTACGAGCCGGAAAACCTGATGGAAGGGGAGTTGCTGCAAGGCATGCTGGCCAGCGAGGGCATTGAGGCGCATCTGGTGGGCCGCGATTTGATCGGCGGGACCGGTGAACTGCCGATCTACGGCCTGCTGGGTTTGTCGGTGGACAACGACCAGGCCGAATACGCCCGCGAGCTGATCACCGCGTACAATGCCGCGCTGCCACTGCCCGGTGATGAACCGGACAGCTTTCCCGGCACGCTGGTCTGTTAGGCTGGCGTTCGTTTTATTGAGAGTCGTGTTGCCCCATGTGTGGACGTTATGCCCTGTTTCGCTGGAACCCCGCCTTCGCGGCCCTGCCTGGCTTCCCCGCCGATCAGCAGGCCCAGTGGAATATTTCCCCCAATGATTCGGTGCTGATGCTGCGTGCCGGTGCAGACGCTCAGCGTGAGTTGGCGCGGGCGCGTTGGGGGCTGACGCCGCCGTGGCTGACCGATCTTTCCCGCACCCCGGCCCATGCCCGGGCCGAAACCGTCGCTGAACAACCGATGTTTCGCCAGGCCTTGCGCGAACGCCGTTGCCTGCTGCCGGCCAACGGTTTCTACGAATGGCGTGGCACGACCCGCAAGCGTCCGTATTGGCTGACGCCGGGAGAAGGCTCGACCTTGTTTTTTGCGGCGATCTGGGAAGCGTATCCGGTGCAGGAGCAAGTGTGGCTGAGCACGGCGGTGATCACCCAGCCGGCCGCGAGTCAGCGTCGGCCATTGATTCTGGATGAGGCAGGGCAGGCGGCGTGGCTTGATCCCGAGACGCCGCTGCATGTATTGCAAGGGTTGCTGGCCAGTGAACCCGCGGCGTTGCGCGAGCGGGTATTGGCAAATCTGGTGAATGATCCGAAGCTGAATGGGCCGGAGTGTCTGACCCCTGGTTAAAGGTTGCCTGTGCTGACGCCTTCGCGGGCAAGCCTCGCTCCTACAGTGGATCTCTAGTGTTCACAAATAATGTGTTCACAGAAATCCCCCTGTGGGAGCGAGCCTGCTCGCGATAAGGTCCGCAGGACCTTCCTGTAATCTTTAAACCTTGAACTGATTGATCAACCGCCGCTGCTGCTCAGCCAACTTAGTCAGATCCGCACTCGCCGCACTGGATTCATCCGCCCCGCCGGCCACTTCATTGGCCACTTGCCCGATGTTGATCACGTTACGGTTGATGTCATCCGCCACCGCGCTCTGCTCTTCGGCCGCACTGGCAATCTGGGTGTTCATGTCATTGATCACTGACACCGCCTGAGTAATGGTCTCCAGGGCCTCGGCCGCTTTCGCCGCATGTTGCACGCTTTCGTCTGTGCGGTTCTGGCTGTCCTCCATGACCCGCACTACATCGCGGGTGCCTTGTTGCAGTTGCTGGATCATGGTCTGGATTTCTTCAGTGGCTTTCTGAGTCTTCTGCGCCAGGTTGCGCACTTCATCGGCCACCACCGCAAAACCGCGGCCCTGTTCGCCCGCGCGTGCCGCTTCAATGGCCGCATTCAAGGCCAGCAGATTGGTTTGTTCAGCGATCCCGCGAATGGCGGTCAGGATCGCATTGATGTTCTCGCTGTCCTTGGCCAGGGTTTGCACCACGCCCACAGCCTTGCCGATTTCAATTGCCAGGACGCCAATCGAATTCGACGTATCCCGGACAATTTGCATGCCCTGGGCCGCTGCCTGATCGGCATGGCTGGCGGCTTGTGCGGCCTGGGTGGCGTTGCGTGCCACGTCTTGGGCGGTGGCGGTCATTTCATGCACCGCCGTCGCCACTTGATCGATCTCGGCCATTTGCTTCTGCACACCGATGTTGGTGCGGATGGCAATGTCGGCGGTGTGTTCCGATGAATCGCTGACGCTCTGCACCGAGGTCACGACTTGGGTGATCATCGCCTGTAGCTTGGCGAGGAACGTGTTGAAGCCTTTGGCAATCGAGCCCAGTTCGTCGGCGCGGTCGCTGGTCAGGCGGCGCGTCAGGTCGCCTTCGCCTTTGGCGATATCGTCGAGCATCGCCACCATTTGCTTGAGCGGGCGGGCGATGCCGTGGCCCACCAGCCAGATCACCAACAGACCGATACCGGCGATCAACAAACCGACCATGGCCATGCCGAAGGTGTCGGATTTGCGCTGAGCGTCCAGGTCGCCCTGGAGTTTTTGCAGGTCGGCCATCACGGCGTTCAGCGGCAATTGCAGCATCAAGGTCCAGCGCGCATCGGTCTGGCCGATGCCGAAGGGCAGGTACAACTCGATCCGGCCCTGGGCCTTGTCGACGGTGTAAGTCACTTCGCCGCCCTTGAGGTGGGCCATGTTGGCGATCTGCTTGCTGTCGAGAAGGTCGCTGACCTTTTCGCCGAATTTGCTCGGGTCCTTGGTGTAGGCAACGATCCGGCCATTACCGCCGATCAGCGCCATTTCCCCTGCGCCGCTGTACAGTTTCTGATTCGCCCCCAGCAACATTTCCTGGATGAAGTTCACCGACAGGTCGGCACCGACGATGCCCTGGAAGGCGCCGTTGAGCATGATCGGTTCAATAAAGGAGGCGAGCATGACGATCTTGTCGCCGACCTTGTAGGGCGCCGGATCGATCACGCAGGACTTCTTGGTTTCTTTCGAGCACAGGTAGTACTCGCTGGCACGCACGCCGGTGGACAGGGTTTTCTGGTCATCGACGTCCACCAGTTTGTCCAGGCCCAGGGTGCCGTCCTCGTTGCGAAACCACCACGGCAGGAAGCGCCCGTTGCTGGCGTCGATGCCGACCACCTTGGTGTCGACGTAGGCCGCATCGTTGTGATCGAGCGCGTCTTTTTCCCAACCTATATAGGTGCCGAGAATTTTCGGGTTCTTGGCAACGTTTTCCTTGATCAGGCTGATCAACTGCTCCCGGCTCAGACTCAATGTCGGCTGGCCATCGGCCCCCGGCGTACCGATCAGCGCGTTGACCCGCACCAGGCCGCCAGCGATCAGCAGCGGCGCTTCGAGTTCGCGCTGGATCTGGCTGACCTGGGTTTGCGCCAGAGAGGTCAGGCGCTGCTCGATGACTTGCTCGAATTGCGCCTGGGTCCGCTCCTGGACCATGTCTTGCGTCCGGGCGCCGGAAAACAGTGCGTACAGCACCAGCGCGGCGACTACGCTAAGGACGATGGCGCCGGCGAGGGCGGCCACGGAAAACTGGATCGACTTGAATTTCATGGGTGCTCCGCACGCAAGAGGACGTCTGCGGTGGTGTATCGGCAGGGAGCAGGAGGGCCATGAGCGAGGCAGCGCGAAATGGCTGTTTTGGAGTGGTTGATGTCGTAAATGAATCATTGCCGGGCGTTGGCGACCGTGGCGAGCGCCGTTATGTGAATTTTTTCCTACGGCAATGAGAGCTTTATCTGAAATGAGCGTCTACACGTCAGTTGTATCTGGTGCGGATACAGTTACCCGCCTAGGATACCCGGCATGTTTTCAGGGAGTTTTTTGATGAACAAGACATTGGTTGTGTGTGCGCTGAGCGCAGGTTTGTTGCTTGCCGGTTGTCAGTCGGTCAATACCACCAGCGGTGGGGCTGTTGGCGTAGAGCGTAAGCAGTACATGTTCAGCATGTTGTCCACCGACGAAGTCAACCAGATGTACGCGCAGTCTTATCAGAAGACTGTCGGAGAGGCGAGCACCAAGGGTGTGCTGGACAAGACCAGTAACGACGCCAAGCGCGTCCAGCTGATTGCCGACCGGCTGATTGCCCAGGCGCCGGTGTTTCGTCCGGATTCGGCCCAGTGGAAATGGGAAGTCAACCTGATCAAGAGCGACGAGCTCAATGCCAACTGCGGGCCTGGCGGCAAGATCTTTTTCTACACGGGGCTGATCGACAAACTGCAACTCACCGACGATGAAATCGCCGCGATCATGGGCCATGAAATCGCCCATGCCCTGCGCGAGCATGGTCGTGAAGCGATGTCCAAGGCATACGGCGTCGAAATGGCCAAGCAAGGCGCAGGCGCGTTGCTCGGTCTGGGTCAGGACAGCCTGGCCCTGGCGGACACCGTGGCGAAATACGGCATGACCTTGCCCAACAGCCGTGGCAATGAAAACGAGGCGGACCTGATCGGCCTCGAGCTGGCGGCCCGCGCCGGTTACAACCCGAATGCGGCGATCACGTTGTGGAACAAAATGAGCAAAGCCTCGGAAGGCGCTCCACCTGAGTTCTTGAGTACGCACCCGGCTTCGTCCAGCCGGATTGCTTCGTTGCAGGCGGCGATTCCGAAGGTGATGCCGTTGTACGAGAAAGCGCCGAAATCCTGATGGTCAGGCGGTGATGCCGCTGACGCCTTCGCGGGCTAGTCTCGCTCCTACAGGTTTTCGGTCGATTACGACACAGAATCTGTAGGCGCGAGGCTTGCCCGCGAAGAACGATAACGCGGTCTATCAACCTACGGCGTCAAACCCACCCGCTGCTCTGCATCGCCTTGTACACCGCCACAATCGCCAGGACAAAGAACGCCGACGCCGCCAGGCGACGGATCAGGGTGAGCGGCAATTTATCCGCCGCAAAGTTACCCGCCAGTACCACCGGGACGTTGGCAATCAACATCCCGGCGGTGGTGCCGATGATCACCAGCCACAAATCCGGGTATTGCGCGGCGAGCATCACCGTGGCGACCTGGGTTTTGTCGCCCATTTCTGCCAGGAAAAACGCGATCAGCGTGGTCAGGAACGGCCCGAACTTGCGGGCGGTGCTGGCTTCATCGTCGTCCATCTTGTCCGGCACCAGGGTCCACAGTGCGGTCGCGGCGAAGCTCGCCGCCAGGATCCAGTGCAACACCGCATTCGAGAAGAAACTGCCGAACCAGGCGCCGACCGCACCGGCCGCCGCATGGTTGGCCAGGGTCGCGGCGACGATGCCGGCGATGATCGGCCAGGGTTTGCGAAAGCGGGCAGCGAGAATGAGCGCGAGCAGTTGCGTCTTGTCGCCGATTTCGGCCAAGGCAACGATTGCGGTGGGAACGAGCAGAGAGTCCAGCATCAGGGATTTTCCTAAGGGGCGGGTCGACACGGCTATGACACGTACAGCCTTCCCGCCCCGGGTAAGGTGTTCGTGTCATAGGTCTTGTCAAACCCTGCGATCCGTCTGATGCGGACGCTTGGGTCGCATACGCCATGGTCTGTTGACCAAGTATGTTGACGTATGCCGGACGAGCATGGCGCTCGTGGGAGACTACTCCCCTAGGACGGAGCGGATTCTGCCTAGGCAAAACCCGTTAGGCAAGCACTTATTTTTCAGCCTCGTTTGGCCCGATAAATTCTGAAACCCTGTCCTTCGGCCTTGATCGCGCACACGCCCAAGTGCTCTTCGATCAGCGGCTGATACTTCAGGAAGCTGTTCGCAACCAAGCGCAGTTCGCCGCCGTTTTTCAGATGTTTGGCTGCTTTTCGCAGCAAGTTCTCGGTGGCGAAGTAGTCGGTGTGAACGCCGACATGGAACGGTGGATTGCTCAGAATTGCACTTAAACCCATCGGTGCCGCGTCAATGCCGTCACCGGTAATCACGTCCGCTTCCAGGCCATTGGCAGCCAGCGTCATACGGCTGCTGGCGGCAGCGAAGGCGTCCACGTCAAGCAACGTCACCTGATTGTGCGGATAACGACGTTTCACCGCCGCGCCCAGTACACCGGCACCGCAACCGAAGTCGAGCAAGTGGCCGCTCGGCAACTTGTCCAAGTGTTCCAGCAGCAATGCGCTGCCGCGATCCAGCCGGCCGTGGCTGAACACGCCCGGCAGGCTGATGACTTTCAGCGGACCTTCGGCCAGCGGCAATTCATAGGTCTGGGCCAGGCTTTCCAGCGACTTGGCTTCTGGCGCGTTGGCCACAGTAACCAGCCAAAGCTGGCAATGCCGCGCGCTGTCGAGCTTGCGTGGCTTGCCGAAGGGGTTCAGTTGCTTGGCCGCGCCTTCGATGCCGCTGCGTTTTTCACCCACCAGGTACAACTCGCGACCGGCCAGGCGAGAGGCGAGGGCGTTGAGAATGTAATCGGTCAGGTCCTTGGACTTGGGTAAAAACACCACCGCCGTCTCGAACTCACGCTCGGGTGCGGTCACACCAAAATGGCTGCGCTCGGCAAAACGCGCCTCCAGCGCCGCTTGATCACCGGCATGCCAGCACCAGCCATGGGCGTCGGGCAGACGGCCCAGCAAGTCGTCGGCGGGCAAACCGGCCAGCAGCACCGAACCCTGAAATAAGTCGGCCTGACGAAGCAGTACTTCACTGCGCGGATCCATAACTGCTCCTGTGAAAAAAAGTGCCGCAGTCTATCAACTGACGACCCGCAGCGCTTTACCGCTGAAGTATCCCTGCGCGTTTTCGGTCAACTGACCGACGATCCTTTGCCGCGCCTCGCGACTGCCCCAGGCGTTGTGCGGCGTGACGATCAGCCGTGGAATATCGTGGGCCAGCAACGGATTGCCGGCGGTCGGTGGTTCGACGCTCAGCACATCGGTCGCCGCGCCGCCCAGATGACCGTTGCGCAAGGCATCGGCCAGTGCCTGTTCATCGATCAAGCCACCGCGTGCGGTGTTGACCACGAACGCGCCGGGTTTCATCGAGGCCAGTTCGCGGGCACCAATGAAGTGGCGGGTGTGTTCGTTGAGCGGGCAGTGCAGGGTAAGCGCATCGATTTGCGGCAGCAGTTCATCCAGCGGTAAGCGATCCGGCCGGGCAGGGCGCCCCGGAATCTGTCCCAGCAACACACGCATGCCGAAGGCTTCGGCCAGCCGTGCGACGGCGCCGCCCAGTTCGCCATGGCCGAGCAGGCCGAGGGTTTTGCCCTCGAGTTCGACAATCGGGTAATCCAGCAGGCAGAACTGTTTCGCTTGCTGCCAGCGGCCTTCACCCACGGCTTTCTGATAGTCCGCCAGGCGCGTGGCCAGGTTGAGCAGCAACATGATCGTGTGCTGCGCCACCGACGGTGTGCCGTAGCCCTGGCAGTTGCAGACCGTGATGCCGTGGGCACGAGCGGCCGCGAGGTCGACGTTGTTGGTGCCGGTAGCGGTGATCAGGATCAGCTTCAGATCAGGGCTGGCGGCGATGGCGTTGGCGTCGATCAGAATCTTGTTGCTGATGGCCACGGTGGCGCCCTTGAGGCGTTCGATCACCTGCTCCGGCGTGGTCTGTGCGAACAGCTGCAAGTCGTCAAAGCAGTCGCGCAACGGGCTGAGATCGAGGTCGCCCAGGTCCAGGGAAGGGTGGTCGAGGAAAACGGCGCGGCGAGAGTTCGTCATCAACTGTACCTTTTGTGCGGTGAACTGAAGGCGTAATCTGCCGAGCCTACCAGATGAAACATATAGTTACGCATTGCAGGCCAGGTGCGAAACCTGTGGGAGTGAGCCTGCTCGCGATGGGTCATTAACATTCAACACCTTTGTTGAATGTCAGATCGCATCGCGAGCAGGCTCGCTCCCACAAGGGTTGGCGTTGACCTGTGAATTTCATTTTGATCGATCTACCCCAAAGGAGCCCCCATGTACTGGACAGAGTTCTTGACCGTTGCCCTGATTCACTTGCTCGCCGTCGCCAGCCCCGGCCCGGATTTCGCCGTGGTGGTGCGTGAAAGCGTGACTCATGGCCGTCGCGCCGGGACCTGGACAGCGCTGGGCGTCGGTACGGCGATTTTCCTGCACGTCGGCTATTCATTGCTCGGCATCGGCCTGATCGTGTCGCAGTCGATCGTGCTGTTCAACGCCTTGAAATGGGCGGCTGCCGCGTATCTGCTGTACATCGGCTACAAGGCCTTGCGCGCGCAACCGGCTAAAGCCGTCACCGACGACTTGCACAAGGAAGCCGGCGAGCGCACACCCCGCGGTGCCTTCACCTCAGGTTTCGTGACCAACGGCCTGAACCCCAAAGCCACGCTGTTCTTTTTGTCGCTGTTCACCGTGGTGATCAACCCGCACACGCCGTTGGCGGTGCAGGCAAGCTACGGGCTCTATCTCGCGGCGGCGACGGCCGTGTGGTTCTGCCTGGTGGCGCGGCTGTTCAGCCAGCAGCGCGTGCGCGCCGGTTTTGCGCGGATGGGCCATTGGTTCGACCGGACCATGGGTGTGGTGCTGATCGCCATCGGCGTCAAACTCGCTTTTACCGAGATGCATTGATCGCGCAGAGCCCTGGATAACGAACTCCCGCAAATGCTGGCGCAAAGCTAGCATTTGTACGGCTCTGCAAATCATTCCTTTGGCTGATTTGGCCGGCGTATAAGGGTTCTAGAGTGTTTGCCTCTTGAAGCCAACACCGTGCAGTCAGAAAAGGGATTCTTATGTTGCAGACTCGCGTTATCCCCCCAGCCGAAGGCGCTTACCAGTATCCGTTGCTGATCAAACGGCTGCTGATGTCCGGCGCTCGTTACGAGAAAACCCGCGAGATCATTTACCGCGACCAGTTGCGCTACAGCTATCCGACCCTGATCGAGCGGGTCGCGCGGCTGGCCAACGTGCTCACGGCGGCCGGGGTCAAGGCCGGCGATACCGTGGCGGTGATGGACTGGGATAGCCATCGGTATCTGGAATGCATGTTTGCCATCCCGATGATCGGCGCGGTGATTCACACCATCAACGTGCGCCTGTCACCGGAACAGATCCTCTACACCATGAACCACGCCGAGGACCGCTTCGTACTGGTCAACAGCGAATTCGTCGGGCTGTACCAGGCGATTGCCGGGCACCTGACCACGGTCGAGAAAACCCTGCTTCTGACAGACCTGCCGGAAAAAACCGCCGACTTGCCGAACCTGGTAGGCGAGTACGAGCAGTTGCTGGCGGCCGCGAGCACGCAGTACGACTTCCAGGATTTCGACGAAAACTCGGTCGCGACCACGTTCTACACCACCGGTACCACCGGCAACCCTAAAGGCGTGTACTTCACCCACCGGCAACTGGTGCTGCACACCATGGGCGTGTCGACCATCATGGGCGCCATCGACAGCGTGCGGCTGCTGGGCACCAACGACGTGTACATGCCGATCACGCCGATGTTCCACGTGCATGCCTGGGGCTTGCCGTATGTGGCGACCATGCTCGGGCTCAAGCAGGTTTATCCCGGCCGTTACGACCCGGAGTACCTGGTGGAGCTGTGGCGCAAGGAGAAGGTCACCTTTTCCCACTGCGTGCCGACCATCCTGCAGATGGTCCTCAATTCCAAGGCGGCGCAGAGCACCGATTTCGGCGGCTGGAAAATCGTCATCGGCGGCAGTGCGCTGAACCGTGCACTGTACGAAGCGGCCAAGGCCAAGGGCATTCAGCTGACCGCCGCTTATGGCATGTCGGAAACCGGGCCGTTGGTGTCCTGTGCCCACCTCAACGATGAGCTGATGGCCGGCACCGAAGACGAACGCACCACGTATCGCATCAAGGCCGGCGTGCCGGGGCCACTGGTGGAGGCGGCGATCGTCGACACCGACGGCAACTTCCTGCCCGCCGATGGCGAGACTCAGGGCGAACTGGTGCTGCGTGCGCCGTGGCTCACCGAGGGCTACTTCAACGAACCGCAAAAGGGCGCCGAGCTCTGGGCCGGGGGCTGGCTGCACACCGGCGACGTGGCAACGCTGGACAGCATGGGCGTGATCGACATTCGTGATCGCATCAAAGACGTGATCAAGACCGGCGGCGAGTGGATCTCGTCCCTGGACCTCGAAGATCTGATCAGCCGTCACGTGGCGGTACGCGAAGTAGCAGTGGTAGGCATCGCCGATCCACAGTGGGGCGAGCGCCCGTTTGCGCTGCTGGTGATCCGCGAAGGGCATGAGATCGGGGCTAAAGAGCTCAAGGAACACCTCAAGCCATTCGTAGAGTTGGGCCACCTGAGCAAGTGGGCGATCCCGAGCCAGATCGCCCTTGTTACTGAAATTCCCAAGACCAGTGTCGGCAAACTCGACAAGAAGCGCATCCGCCTAGACATCACTGAATGGCAGGCCAACAACAGCACCTTCCTCTCGACGCTTTAAGCGCCTTCTGGTGTGCCCGAAAGGGCACGCCAGCCCCACCAAGCAAGCGCTTGGCTTGTGAAATCCGAATTTTCAGCCATCCTTGGCATGCCGACATGTGTCGGACTGGCGAAAGGACTGTTCCAGAGTGGCCGGCAGCTGCAAATCACACTTTAGAGGGATCAAGCTCTACTACCTGCTGGCTATAGTCCGCTCAAGGATTTTTAAGAACGGAGCGCACGCACAAAACGGGGCGATGCAATTTGGAGTGACTTCGGGACGCCTTGGCTCCCCGTCATCCACAACGTTTTTAGAAGTGCTAACTGCCATAACAATAATGCACATGGAGTAGCGTCGATGACATCAGTAAACACGTTCTGGCGCCGGGCGAAATTGCCCCTGGCGGTCAGTCTCGCCTCTTCGCTCGCCGGGCCTGCATTCGGCGTCAGTTTCAACGTTGGTGAAATCGAAGGTCAGTTCGATTCTTCCCTCTCGATCGGTTCCAGCTGGTCTACCGAGAGTGCCAACAAGAACCTCATTGGCGTGAACAACGGTGGCAGCGGCCTGTCCCAGACCTCTGATGACGGTCACCTGAACTTCGAAAGCGGGAAAACCTTCTCGAAGATCTTCAAGGGCATCCATGACCTTGAATTGAAATATGGCGACACTGGCGTTTTCGTCCGTGGCAAATACTGGTACGACTTTGAACTGAAGGACGAAAGCCGTCCGTTCAAGGACATCAGCGACAACAACCGCAAGGAAGGCGCCAAGTCCTCCGGCGGGCAAATCCTCGACGCCTTCGTCTACCACAACTACTCCGTTGCCGATCAGCCGGGTTCCGTGCGTCTGGGCAAGCAGGTAGTGAGCTGGGGTGAAAGTACCTTCATCGGCGGCGGCATCAACTCGATCAACC
This sequence comes from Pseudomonas sp. GW823-FHT02C02, assembly GCF_058797635.1. NCBI lineage: Bacteria > Pseudomonadati > Pseudomonadota > Gammaproteobacteria > Pseudomonadales > Pseudomonadaceae > Pseudomonas > Pseudomonas sp. GW823-FHT02C02. Next base: position 81,527 of record NZ_JBXAJV010000010.1, read on the forward strand.
CGATCGACGTGTCTGCGTTCCGTCGTCCGGGTGCCGAGATCAAGGAAGGCCTGATCCCGGTCAACATGTTCTATGTGTCCCAGAGCCTGACCGAAAACCTGTCGGCAGAAGCCTTCTACCAGCTGGAATGGGACCAGACCGTTGTCGATAACTGCGGCACGTTCTTCTCGCAGCCGGACATTGTTGCCGATGGTTGCGAAAACAACCTGCGCGTGCTGAACAAGCGTTCGCAGATTCCAGCCGTGGCGTTGGGTCCATTGGCCGCCAACGGCGTCAATGTCAACGAGGAAGGTGTGCTGGTCCAGCGTGGCGGCGATCGTGATGCTCGCGACAGCGGCCAGTGGGGCGCGTCCCTCAAGTACATGTTCGAGCCGCTGGACACCGAGTTCGGTGCCTACTTCATGAACTACCACAGCCGTGCGCCGATCTTCAGCGCCACGGGTGCGCCGCAGTCGGTCTATAACACCGCGGCTTCTCTGCCAGGACCGTTCGCCGCACTCGCGCCGCTGCTGGTGGCAGGTAATTCGAAATACTTCATCGAATACCCTGAAGACATTCGCCTCTACGGCCTGAGCTTCTCTACCACCCTGCCTACCGGTACGGCGTGGAGCGGTGAACTGAGCTACCGTCCGAACGCACCGGTGCAGCTTAACTCCACCGACATTCTGTTCGCCGGTGTACGACCTCTGGGCGGTGCCCTGGGTAACGCTTCGCTGCTCTCTGCCGGCCCGGGTCAAGACCTGCACGGCTATCGTCGTAAAGAAATCACCCAATTCCAGACCACCCTGACGCACTTCTTTGACCAGGTCATGGGCGCAAGCCGTCTGACCCTGGTGGGCGAAGTGGGCGTGACTCACGTCGGCGGCCTGGAAAGCACTTCCGACCTCCGTTATGGCCGCGATCCGGTCTACGGTCCGGGTGCATTGCCAGCCACTGGCGGGGCGAATACGTGTGTGGCCCTCAACACCAGCACCATCAACGGTGCCGGCCCAGGCACTCCAACCAACAACCGCAGCCGCAACTGCAACAGTGACGGCTTCACCACGTCGACTTCGTGGGGCTACCGTGGTCGCGCCATCTGGGAATACAACGACGTGTTCGCCGGTGTGAACCTCAAGCCGAACGTGGCCTGGTCCCACGACGTGGACGGTTACTCGCCAGGCCCTGGCGGCAACTTCGAGGAAGGCCGCAAAGCCGTGAGCCTGGGCGTCGACGCCGAGTACCAGAACACCTACACCGCGAGCCTGGCCTACACCAACTTCTTTGATGGCAAGTACACCACCGTCGATGACCGCGACTTCGTTGCGCTCAGCTTCGGCGTGAACTTCTAAGCACTGTTTTTTCAGGACGAACACACATATGAAAATAACAAAGAGTCTGTTCCACGCTGGAGTTCTGGGGCTTTCGCTGCTGGCGACCAGCGTCATGGCGGCAGTGCCTGCTGCCGAAGCGGACAAACTGGGCAAGAGCCTGACGCCGATGGGCGCCGAGATGGCGGGCAACGCTGACGGTTCGATCCCGGCCTGGAAACCGATGGCGAAAAACGCCGGCACCGTCGACGGCAAAGGCTTCCTGTCTGACCCGTTCGCCAGTGAAAAACCGCTGTTCACCATCACTGCGCAGAACGTCGACCAATACAAAGACAAGCTCGCTCCGGGCCAGTACGCGATGTTCAAGCGCTACCCGGAAACCTTCAAGATGCCGGTTTACCCGTCCCATCGTGGCGCGACCGTGCCGGATGCCGTGTTCGCCTCCATCAAGAAAAACGCCACCAACACCAACCTCGTGTCTGGCGGCAACGGCCTGGAAAACTTCGAAACCGCCGTACCGTTCCCGATTCCAAAGACCGGCGTTGAAGTCATCTGGAACCACATCACCCGTTATCGCGGAGGCAGCGTGACCCGCCTGGTGACCCAGGCGACGCCGCAACCGAACGGTTCGTACAGCCTGGTGTACTTCCAGGATCAGTTCGTGTTCCGCGACAAGATGAAGGACTACGATCCGGCGAATCCGGGCAACATCCTGTTCTACTTCAAGCAGAAAGTGACTGCGCCGGCACGTCTGGCCGGTGGTGTGCTGCTGGTGCACGAAACCCTCGATCAGGTTAAAGAGCCACGTTCGGCGTGGGTCTACAACGCCGGTCAACGTCGCGTGCGTCGTGCGCCACAAGTGTCCTATGACGGGCCGGGTACTGCGGCTGACGGCCTGCGGACCTCCGACAACCTGGACATGTACAACGGTGCGCCGGATCGCTACGACTGGAAACTCGAAGGCAAGAAAGAGATGTACATTGCCTCCGACAGCTACAAGCTCGATTCACCGCAACTGAAGTACGACGACATCATCAAGGCCGGTCACATCAACCAGGACCTGGCTCGCTACGAGCTGCGCCGGGTCTGGCATGTGGTGGCTACCTTGAAGGAAGGTCAGCGTCACATCTACGCCAAGCGCGACTTCTACATCGACGAAGACACCTGGCAAGCCGCGGTGATCGACCACTACGACGGCCGTAATCAACTGTGGCGAGTGGCGGAAGCTCACGCCGAGAACTACTACGACAAGCAAGTGCCGTGGTACGCCCTGGAAACCTTGTACGACCTGCAATCGGGCCGTTACCTGGCACTGGGCATGAAGAACGAAGAGAAGTCGGCATATGACTTCGGCTTCACCGCGACCACCAGCGATTTCACCCCCGCTGCGCTGCGTCAGGACGGGGTTCGTTAACCTGCACTGAACAGAGGCCGCATCCTCGAAAAACGCCCCGACTGGTTCGGGGCGTTTTTTTTGCCCGGATTTCTCACTGTGGATCTTCAGTGTCGATGACGGCCTATCGCGGGCAAGCTCACTCCCACAGGTAGCGCGCTGTTCCATGAGAACGCCGTCAACTGTGGGAGCGAGCCTGCTCGCGATGGAGACGCGATACGGTCTGTCAGGAAAACGCCATCTCAAGCCCCGCAACTTCTGCTTGTATTCTTTTTGTAGCCATTTGTAGCAATAACCTTCATTCCCTCTTCGTTTACCGATAGTCTGCGGACATCTGCAACGCCGCCACCCGCAATTCAAACAAGAGCCGGCCATGACTGATCTGTCCCCACTCCCGGGCCCTGCAAGCGTTGCCGTCGCGGCACTGGACGGGCGCTTTTTTCGGCCCCCGTTGCCCGACGGCCATGTGCTGCGGCCTCGCCTGTGCGAGCGCCTGAGTGCTGGCCTCGGTGGCAGGCTGTTGCTGGTCAGTGCACCCGCCGGGTTCGGCAAGAGCTCACTGGCGGTGGAGTTCTGTCAGGGGCTGCCGGCCCATTGGCACAGTCTGTGGTTGGGGTTGAGTCCTCGAGACAGCGATCCGGGGCGTTTCCTCGAGCGGTTGCTCGAAGGTCTTCAGGATTACTTTCCGAAGCTCGGCAGCCAGGCCCTGGGTCTGTTGAAAATGCGCCAGCGCCATCAGCCCTTCGCCTTCGAAGAATGGCTGGACGGGTTGCTCGATGAACTGGCCATCCACCTTTCGCCGATGACACCTTTGCTGCTGGTGCTGGATGACTATCACCTGGCGCAGGGGCCTGTGCTGGATCGTTGCTTGCAGTTTTTCCTCAATCATTTGCCCGATGGCTTGCTGGTCATGGTGACCAGCCGACAGCGTCCGGACTGGCATCTGGCGCGTTTGCGCTTGTCGCGGCAATTGCTTGAGTTGCATGAGCAGGACCTACGACTGACCCACGATGAAGCCCTCACGTTGCTCGATCGACACAGCAGTTCATTGCGTGGCGAGGCACTGGAAAACCTGATCCAGCGCAGTGAAGGCTGGGTCGCCGGCCTGCGTTTCTGGTTGCTGGCGGCGTCCGAAGCCGGTACCGACGGAGCATTGCCGCAGTCGTTGCACGGCGGAGAAGGGCTGATTCGCGATTACCTGCTCGAAGAAGTCATCGATTGCCTGCCCGCCGAAGTGCAGTCGTTCCTGTACGACACCGCGCCTCAGGAACGTTTTTGCAGCGAGCTCTGCGACGCGGTCCGCGAGGCCCATGACAGTGCCGAAATCCTGCGTTTCCTTCAGGCGCACCAAGTGTTTCTGGTGCCGCTGGACGAGCACGGTCACTGGTATCGCTATCACCATTTGTTTTCCGACCTGCTGCGTACCCGGCCCGCCGCCCAGTCAATCGTGCCGGCCGCCAGCCTGCATCTGCGCGCCTGTCGCTGGTTCAATGCGCAGGGGTTGCTCGACGAAGCGGTGGAGCAGGCACTGCGCGCCGGACACCTGGACGTTGCAGCGAACCTGGTGCAAAACCTCTCTGAAGAACAACTGCTCGCCGAACAGAATGTCGGCATGCTGCTGCGCTGGAAGATGGACTTGCCCGACAGCCTGCTGATCAGCACGCCGCGCCTGATTGTGCTCTACAGCTGGGCGTTGGGACTGGCCTGTCAGCTGGACGCTGCCGAGGAGCTGGCGGCGCACTTGAGTCGTTTCCTGCCAGCCCCGTCGGCCACTGCGCAGAAGTCCATGCTGGCGCAATGGCTGGCCCTGAGTGGCATCATCGCCCGGGGGCGCGGCAATCGCGCGCTCACGCAACTTTACTGCACCGAAGCGCTGGATAGTCTGCCGGCCAAGCGCTACGGGCAACGGCTGATGTGTCTTTCGACGCTGTCCAACCTGGCGATCGCCGACGGCGACCTGTGGCGTGCACGCAGCTTGAACCGCGAATCGCTGGAATTGGCGCAACGGGTCGGCAACCCGCTGTTCGAAGCGCTGGCCCATTACGACCGCGCACGTGTGCTGCAAGCGCGCGGGGAAATCCTGCGCTCGTTGCAGGAGGTCCGTCAGGGGCTGCAACGCCTGCAAGGGTTATCCCCGCAACGGCTTTACGCCGTGCGTGCACGCCTGACCTTGTACGAGGGCTTTTTGCTGGCCGTGCGCTTGCAGCCGCAAGCCGCGCGGGTGCGTCTACAAGCCGGTTTGAATGAAGCCCGAGCCTGTCGCGATATCAGCGTGTTGATCGGCCACTGCGTGATCGCCCGGCTCGAGGGCAGCAGCGGCGAGTTCGCCAAAGCCTTCGCCGAACTCGCCGAAGCCGAGCGCCTGATGCACATCTGGGACGTGCCGCCGATCTACTACCTGGCGATGATTACCTTGGTCAAATGCGAGCTCTGGCTGGCCCAGGGCCGTACCGATCTGGCCGAAGCCTGGCTGGCGCGATTGGGACAGACCTACAACGGCGAGCACGCGGCAGCGCCGCCGGAATTCCATCCACAGCTGCCGCTGCATATCGAATTGCAGCAAGCCTTGCTGGAGGTGATCCAGGGGCAGCCGATGCTGGCCGAGGGGCGTTTGAACGCGCTGCTTGAGCATGGGCAGAAATCGGGACGGCAAATGCTCAGCGTGATGGCGCTGACGCAGAAAATCACCCTGTTGCTTTCGGTCGGGCGTGAGCCCGAGGCGCGCAAGGCGTTTGCCCAGGCACTGGAAGCGGCAGCTGGTGGCGTCCTGCAACCGTTCGACCGATTGCTGGCCGAACACCCGGACTGGCTGCGCGGGCAACTGCAACTATGCGCTCCTACAGTCGTTTCGCAGGAACTGACCGAAAAACTACCAGCCATGGCCGCTCGCCCCACACTGGAAGCATCCCCCGCAACAGAACAGCTCAGCGCGCGTGAACTGGCCGTCCTGCGCCTGATCGCCCAAGGGTGCTCGAACCAGGAAATCAGCGATCAGCTGTTCATCTCGCTGCACACGGTCAAGACCCACGCCAGTCACATCAACAGCAAACTCGGGGTTGAGCGAAGGACGCAGGCGGTGGCGCGGGCTAAAGAGTTAAGGGTGCTGGAGTAGCGCATTTTCAAGATCTACCGGGTCCGCTAAATGACGGAATACGGTTTTGTGCCAAAATTGCCCATCCCTGTTTTCCGAGCATGCCCCGATGTCCCAGCAGCCCACCCTCATCCGCGAAACCTTCCCTGTCGGCCCTTTGCAGTGCAACTGCACGATCATCGGCGACCCGATCACCAAAAAAGCCATCGTGGTCGACCCAGGCGGCAACCACGAACTGATCCTCGCGCGCCTCGATGCCTTGGGCCTGAAGGTGGTGAGCATCATCCACACCCATGCGCACCTGGATCACTTTCTGGCCTCCGGTCAGCTCAAGGAGAAAACCGGCGCGACCCTGCACCTGCACAAAGAAGATCAGTTCCTCTGGGACAATCTGGAGATGCAATGCCAGATGTTCGGTGTGCCTTACACGCCGGTGCCGTCGCCGGATCGCTGGTTGGCCGATGATGAAGAGCTGGCTTGCGGTTGCGGCGTGGCGTTGCATACGCCGGGTCATACCCCGGGTTCCATGAGCTTTTGGTTTTCCGAGGCCAAGCTGCTGATTGCCGGTGACACGTTGTTTCGTCGCGGGGTAGGGCGTACGGATTTGTGGGGCGGCGATCAAGCGACCATCGTGCGGTCGATCAAGCAGCGACTCTATACGCTCGACGAAGAAGCAACGGTCGTGACCGGGCATGGTCCGGACACGCGCTTGGGCGATGAAATGCGCGAGAACCCGTTTGTGCGGGCTTGAAGGCAATCGACGGAATTTTCGTCGGCCAAAACGATCCAACACCCGCAAAGGTCCATTGCCTTTGTACGTTGCACCCCAGAATGCAAAAAGTAGGAGCTCTTCATGTTCACCAAGCAGCGTTTGATTATTGTCGCTACGGCTGTGGCCTTGCTGTCTGGCTGCGCCTCACCTAACCCTTATGACAACCAGGGCCAGGCTGACAGTGGCTCCACGGGCATGAGCAAAACCGCTAAATACGGTGGCCTCGGCGCTCTGGCTGGCGCCTTGGCTGGTGCCGCCATCGGTCATGATAACCGGGGCAAGGGCGCGCTGATTGGCGCTGCCGTCGTGGGTGCTTCCGCTGCCGGTTACGGTTACTACGCTGACCAGCAAGAGAAAAAGCTGCGGGCCAGCATGGCCAACACCGGTGTCGAGGTGCAGCGTCAGGGTGACCAGATCAAACTGATCATGCCGGGCAACATCACGTTTGCCACCGATTCGGCAAATATCGCCTCCAGCTTCTATCAGCCGCTGAACAATCTGGCCGGCTCGCTGAAGGAGTTCAGCCAGAACCAGATCGAAATCGTCGGCTACACCGATAGCACCGGCAGCCGCCAGCACAACATGGACCTGTCGCAACGTCGTGCGCAGAGCGTGGCGACCTACCTGACCTCGCAAGGTGTCAGCGGCGCCAACCTGTCGGCTCGCGGTGCCGGGCCGGATAACCCGATTGCCAGCAACGGCGACGTCAATGGCCGGGCGCAGAACCGCCGCGTTGAAGTCAACCTGAAGGCGATTCCGGGTCAGCAGTACGGTGGTCAGCAACAGCCGGGTACGGTTCAGCAATACCCGTAACATCTGCGCAATAAAAAACTGTGGGAGCGAGCCTGCTCGCGAAGGCGGCGTGTCAGACAACAATCAGGTTGGGCTGACACGCCGCCTTTCGCGAGCAGGCTCGCTCCCACATTTGGTTTTGGCCTGTCGCGACTTTCCTAGTTGGCTTCTTTTACCGCGCTGAGAAACGCGCAAGTACGTTCCTGTTGCGGGTGCTCGAAGATCTGCTGCGGCGTGCCTTGTTCATGGATCTGGCCCTTGTAGAAGAAGCACACGCGATCAGCGAACTCCCGGGCAAACCCCATCTGGTGTGTGACCATCAGCATGGTCAGGTTGTGCTCGGCACCGAGTTTGCGGATCACGTTGAGCACTTCGCCGCACAATTCCGGGTCGAGCGCCGAGGTGACTTCGTCAAACAGCATGACCTTGGGCCGCATCGCCAATGCCCGGGCAATCGCGACCCGTTGTTGCTGCCCGCCCGACAGTTGCGAAGGGTAATGCCCCAGTTTGCTGCCCAGCCCGACCAGTTCCAGCAAATCTGCCGCCCGTTCCCGCGCTTCGGCCGGTTTCATGCCGAGCACCTGCACCGGCGCTTCGATGACGTTTTGCAGCGCCGTCATGTGCGGGAACAGGTTGAAGCTCTGGAACACCATGCCGATCTTGCCGCGAACGCGACGGATATGCCGATCATTGGCCGGTACCAGCACGCCATTGCGGTTAGGCATGTGGGTCAGCAGGTCATCCTCGATGCGGATCAGTCCGTCATCGATGCCCTCAAGCGTCATCAACACCCGCAGCAGCGTGGATTTGCCGGAGCCACTGGGGCCGATGATCGCGACTTTCTCCCCTGGCGTAACGTCCAGGTTCAGGTGGTCGAGTACGGTGAAATTGCCGTAACTCTTGGTGACGTCCTGGAAGCTGACAATCGGCTTGACCGGATTGGGTTCATGCATGGCCGTGGCCTCCTGCGGATGCAGCGGTGACGGATGGCTGCGCCGGGAAAGGTCGGTAGGTGTCGAGAGTGGAGAAGTCATTAGCGTAGCTCCAGGCGCACTTCAAGGCGCCGTACCAGATAAGCCAAGGCGATGCTCAGGGCGAGGAAAAACAGACCGACCATGGTGATCGGCTCCAGGTAGCGGAAGTTCTCGGAACCGATGTTTTTGGCCTGTTGCATGATTTCCACCACGGTAATCGCCGACAGCACCGGTGTGTCCTTGAGCATCGCCACCAGGTAGTTGCCCAATGGCGGCAGGATCGGCCGCAGGGCCTGGGGCAAGATGATGTTGCGGTAGGCGCTATAGGGCGCGATGTTCAGCGCCGTGACCGCTTCCCATTGCGCTCGCGGCACGGCGTCGAGGCCACCGCGATACACCTCGGCGATGTAGCAGGCGTAATGCAGGCCGATGCCGAGAATCCCGACTTGCATGGCCGTCATGCTGACGCCGTAATTGGGCAGCACGTAGTAGAGGAAATACACCTGGATCAGCAGCGGCGTGCTGCGGATGAACTCGATCACCCCGGTCGCCGGCCACGACAACCAGACTCTGCGGCTGCGTCGGCCAATCGCCAGGAACAGCCCCAGGACAATGGCGATCAGGAAACCGATCAGGGTAATCCCCACGGTGTTGAGCGAAGCGCGCAGCAAATCGGGGAGGATTTGCCAGGCGTAGGTCCAGTCGAACAGTGTCATGACAGACCTCCACGCATCCGCCCGCGAGCCAGACGCCGCTCTATCTGGCGCATGCCGATATTGATGGCTTGCGCCAGGACGAAGTAGATCACCAGCGCCAGGCTGAAGATTTCCAGGGTCTGGAAGGTTGCCTGATCGAGTTGCCGGGCACGAAAGCTCAGGTCCGACAACGTGATCAGCGACACCAGCGAGGTGTTTTTCAGCAATTCGATCAGCAGGTTGGTGCCGGGTGGGATGGCCGCAAGTAAGGCCTGCGGCAGGATGATCCGCCGAAAGCGTTTGTAGCCGCTGAAGTTCAGCGCCGTGGACGCTTCGTACTGACCTTTGGCGACCGAGCTGATCGCGCCGCGCATCACCTCGGCGCCGTAAGCGCCGATGTGCAGGCCGAGGCCGACAATGGCCACGCTGTAGGGGCTCAGCTCAATATTGAACGGCGGCAACGGCAGCACAAAAAACAGCCAGAACAATTGCACCAGCAACGACGTGCCGCGGAACACTTCAATGTAAGCAATCGAAAACCAGCGCAGTGCCCGCCATGGCGACATGCGCCCGAGTGCCGCCAGAATGGCGGCGACAATCGCCAGCAGCGAGCCGAAGAATGTCACCTGGAGGGTTACCCAGGCGCCTTGTATCAACAGCGGAAGTAATTCACCCATGATTCAACCTGGCCATCCGGAGTAAGCAGGGGAAATAGGCATCGCGCCGTGGCGCCATGCCTGTTTCGACTATTGAGCGCAGAGCTCGGCAGCCGTTTTGCTTGTCACGTTGGATTTGTCGAAGCCGAAAGGGGCGACCGCCTTGAGGTGCTCTTCGGAGCCCAGCCACTTTTTCATCTCGGCGTTGACCGCATCACGCAGGTCCTTGTCTTCCGCGCGGAAAGCGAGGGCGCCGTAGCCGATGTGCGACGGATCGTCCTTGAACTCAGTGACGGCTTCGACTTTCTCGCCGCCCTTGGCGGCCAGGCCTTTCATGGTCAGTTGCGTGCCCACTGCCGCGTCGGCACGGCCGGCGCGCACGGCTTGCAGCTGCGCGGTGGTGTCCGGCACCTGAAGGATTTGCGCATCCTTCACGCCGGAGTCACGCGCATAGGCCAGGTTCACCGTGCCGGCCATGATCGCCAGCTTCACATCAGGGTTCTTGGCGATGTCTTCATAGCTGTGCAGGTTCTTCGGGTTGCCTTTGGCCGTGAGCAGGGCGTCCGGCAGTTGGTACTGCGGATCAGTAAACAGCACCTGCTTGCAACGAGCCGGGGTGATGTACATGCCGGCGGCAATCACGTCGAATCGCCCCGCGCGCAGTCCCGGGATCAAGGAGCCCCATTCGGTCAACACGCCGTCGACTTTCTTGATGCCCATCTTCTCGAAGATCGCTTTGGCGATTTCCGGCGATTCGCCGGTAACCTTGCCGTCGGTTTCGGTATAGGCGAAAGGGGTTTCGTTGGCGTAACCGATGCGAATGCTGCTGTTCTGTTTGACGGTTTCCAGCGTATTGGCGGCGTGAGCGCTGGCGGCCAGGCCGAACAAGGCACACGCCACGAACAGACGACGCAAAACATGGGGGGTGCGGGTGGGGAAATTGCTCATCGATAAAATCTCCTGTTTCTTGTGGACCCGTCTGTGACGGCTCTGTGGTAGGAGGCAGTGTGACAAGAGCAAAGCGTATAAGGACTGATCCATGGCGCGGGACGCAGTTCCGATACAGGTCGATTGGTTTTGTTGTAGGGGCTTGAAACGTGCCCGGGCATCGACCTTGGTCCGAGCATACAAAAGCCTCAGGCATCGTGGCATTGCACTAGGACAATTGCTTTGCATGTATTCTCGCGGGATGCTGTGCGCACTGGCACCTACGCGGGTTTTAGCGCCGATGGATAAGTGGAAAGCAGCATTGGACGTCGCCCGCAGCGGTGAGTCCAAATACAAGATCCTGGTGCAGGCCATCGCCGATGACATCGAGCAAGGCGTGTTGGCCAACGATCAGCGCCTGCCGCCGCAACGGCACGTCGCCGATGCGATGGGCATCAGCGTGCAGACGGTCACCAACGCCTATAAGGAGCTGGAGCGCCAGGGGCTGGTGCGTTGCGAAGTCGGGCGCGGCAGCTTTGTGTCGCGACGCATGAGCGATCGGGTCGCCACCTATATTCTCGACAGCCCCGAGCGGGCCCTGGTGGATTTTTCCATCACCCGGATCATGCACACCCGTGAGCATGACCAGTTCTGGCGCGAGACCTGCCGCGAACTCAGCACCGAAGAGGATCAGCCGTGGATTCATGCATTTCGTCCGATTGCCGGGTTCGAATCGCACCGGGAAGCGGCCATGCACTGGATCGGGCGACAAGGGTTACGGGTCGAGCGTGACGACATCCTGATCACCAACGGCGCGGCCCACGGCATCTTTCTCGCGCTGGCTTCCTTGGCCGGCCCGGACGATGTGGTGCTGTGCGAGGGCGTCACCGACCACGGTGTGATCGGCAATTCCCAGGTGCTGGGGTTTACCCTCAAAGGCCTGGAGATGGACCGTTACGGCATTGACCCCGAGCATTTTGAAGACATGTGCAGTAACGAGCGCATCACCGCGCTGGTCTGTACACCGAACCTGAACAACCCCACCACCAGCCTGATGCCGGATAGCCGCCGGCGTGAAATCGCCGAGATCGCCCGGCGCTTCGGGGTGCACATCATTGAAGACGATGTGTACGGCCCGTTGCTCGATGAGCGACGCGCGCCGCCGATCAGTCATTACCTGCCGGAGCTGTCGTTCTATTGCACCAGCATGACCAAGTCGGTGCTCACCGGTTTGCGCATCGGTTATCTGGTCGTGCCCAAGCGGCTGGCGCTGCGCACCGAGAGTATCTTGCGGGTCAACAGCTGGATGGCCACGCCCATGGTGTCCGAGATCGCGGCGCGCTGGATTCGTGATGGTCGCGCCGACACCCTGGTGGGCCTGCAGCGCAAACTCCTGGCGGGCCGCCAGGCGCTGGTCACTGAGTATCTGGACGAATACCTGATCGCCCAGCACCCCTATGCCTTGAACGCCTGGATCGGAATTCCGCCCCATTGGGAAATCGACAGCCTGGTCCGGGCATTGCGCCACAAACACATTGCCGTCACTTCACCTGACCCGTTCACCGTGCGCGGCACGCCTCGGCCGCGAGCGGTGCGGGTCTGTGTGGGCGCCGAATGCAGTGATGAAGAAATGCGTGTTGCGCTGATCGGCATGCGCGAGATCTTTGGCCAGTACCCGCAGATCCATGACTTTTGAGCGAGAAAAAGTTCGCGAAAAGTTTGTCGGCTAAATTGCCCTAGTACATTCATCGCGACAATCCAGCCCTCTTAGACTGCGCCCAACACCTCGGTTGGGATGCGGTCATGTCAGCACTGCAATTGAACGATATTTACCTCGCTCGCCAGCGGATCGAATCGTTGGTTCGGCGAACGCCCATGGAGTATTCACCCAGCCTCTCGCAGCGCTTGGGTGTGGCGGTGTTTCTCAAGCTCGAATCCCTGCAACTGACCGGCAGCTTCAAGTTGCGTGGCGCCAGCAATGCCGTGGCGCAGCTTGATGTCGAGCAAAAGGCCCGTGGCGTGGTGGCCGCCTCGACCGGCAATCACGGTCGGGCGCTGGCGTATGCCGCGTCCCGGCAAGGTGTGAGGGCGACCATTTGCCTGTCGCGCCTGGTGCCGGCGAACAAGGTGCAGGCCATTCGGGATCTGGGGGCCGAGGTGTGCATCGTCGGTCACTCTCAGGACGATGCCCAGCGCGAAGCCGAACGGATTGCCAGCGAGCAGGGCGCGACATTGCTGCCGCCCTTCGACCACCCGGCGATCATCGCGGGGCAAGGCACCCTCGGGCTGGAAATCCTCGAGCAGCAGCCAGAGGTGGCGCAAGTGCTGGTGCCGTTATCCGGCGGCGGTCTGTTTGCCGGCGTGGCACTGGCGATCAAAAGCGCCAATCCACACATCGTCACTCACGGCATCAGCATGCAGCGCGGCGCGGCGATGCACGCCAGCCTTGAAGCCGGGCATCCGGTCGAAGTCGAAGAGTTGCCGACCCTGGCCGATTCGCTCGGCGGCGGCATCGGTCTGGACAATCGTTACACCTTCAACATGACTCGCAACCTGTGCGACCACCTGCATTTGCTCAGCGAAGCCTCTATCGCCAATGCCATCCGCCATGCCTACCGCGAAGAGCGTCTGGTGCTCGAAGGCGCGGCGGCGGTCGGCATTGCCGCGTTGCTCGACGGCTTGATTGAGCCGCGCGGGCCGATCGTGGTGGTGGTCAGCGGCCGTAACGTCGATGTCGATCAGCATTTACGCGTGCTCGCCGGAGCCGATGCGTGAACCCCACAACAATAACCATCCGATTGGAGCGCTGCGTTGATGAGTGACATTACTTTATTGAGCGAAGCGGATTTGCGCGCTTGTGTGGCGCTGGATTTGCCGAGTATCGAAGCCATCGAGCAAGCCTTTGTGCTGCTGGCCACGGCCGCCGTGGCAATGCCGCCGATCCTGCGTCTGGACATTCCGGAGCACAACGGCGAAGTGGACGTGAAGACCGCGTATCTGCCGGGTCTGGAGCGTTTTGCGATCAAGGTCAGTCCGGGCTTTTTCGATAACCCGGCACTCGGCCTGCCGAGCCTCAACGGCATGATGATGCTGTTGTCGGCGCGCACCGGTTTGCTGGAGGCCTTGTTGCTGGATAACGGTTACCTGACGGCCGTGCGCACTGCGGCGGCGGGTGCGGTGGCGGCGCGGGCCCTGTCGCGGCCCGACAGTCGCAACGTTGCGCTGATCGGGGCCGGCGAGCAGGCCGCGCTGCAGTTGCAGGCCTTGCGCCTGGTGCGTCCGATTAAATCGGTGCGCGTCTGGGCGCGTGACAGCGCCAAGGCAAACAGCTTCAGTGCAGAACTGGCGCGCAGCAGCGGTCTGGCGGTGACGCCTTGCGCGAGTATCGAAGAGGCCATGGCCGACGCGGACATTGCGATCACTTGCACGCCCAGTCGTGAACCCTTGATTGAAGCGCGCCATTTGCATCCCGGCCTGCACATCACTGCCATGGGCTCCGACGCCGAACACAAAAACGAAATTTCGCCCCGGGCGTTGGCGCAGGCCGACCTCTACGTGGCTGATCGCTTGAGCCAGACCCGCCTCCTCGGTGAATTGCATCACGCCTTGGCGGCCGGCGTCATGGCCGATGAATCGCGCCTGGTCGAGTTGGGTCAGGTGCTGGCCGGGCAACGTCCCGGCCGCACCGATGCGGCACAGATCACCGTGTGTGACCTCACCGGTACCGGCGCTCAAGACACCGCCATCGCCAATCTGGCCTTCGAGCGTTCGCGCTCGGCCGGCAAGGGTTTCCAGTTCGGCAGCTAAGCCGTTTTTTCCTCCGTGCGTCATTTATCAGAGGGCATGTGCATGTCTCAGATAGTCGTCAATCTCCCGTTCGAACGGGAGGAATACGCCCAGCGTCTGGCCAGGGTTCGAGCGGCCATGCAGGCTCAGGGCATCGAGTTGCTGCTGGTCACTGATCCATCGAACATGGCCTGGCTGACCGGCTATGACGGTTGGTCGTTTTACGTCCATCAATGCGTGTTGCTGGCGCTCGACGGCGAACCGGTCTGGTTCGGGCGCGGGCAAGATGCCAACGGCGCCAAACGCACCGTGTTCATGCAGCATGAAAACATCATCGGGTACCCGGACATTTATGTGCAGTCCCGGGAACGCCATCCAATGGATTACCTGTCGCGCGAAGTCATCAGCGCTCGCGGCTGGGACGCGCTGACCATTGGCGTGGAAATGGACAACTATTACTTCAGCGCCGCCGCCTATCTGTCGCTGAAGAAACACCTGCCAAAGGCCTCGCTGATCGACGCGGTCGGGCTGGTGAACTGGCAGCGGGCGATCAAGTCGCCCCAGGAAATCGCCTACATGCGCATCGCCGCGCGCATCGTCGAAAACATGCACGCGCGGATCCTTGAACGCATTGAGCCGGGCATGCGCAAAAACGAACTGGTGGCCGAGATCTACAGCAGCGGCATTCTCGGCGCCGACGGTCATGGCGGTGATTACCCGGCCATCGTGCCGCTGTTGCCGACCGGCGCCGATGCCAGCGCGCCGCACCTGACCTGGGACGACACGCCATTCGAAAAGGGCGCCGGCACGTTCTTCGAAATTGCCGGTTGCTACAAGCGATATCACTGCCCGTTGTCGCGCACCATTTACCTGGGCAAACCGCCGCAGCATTTCCTCGACGGCGAAAAAGCCGTGGTCGAAGGCATCGCCGCCGGGCTCGAAGCGGCCAAGCCAGGAAACACCACGGGTGACATTGCCGTCGCGTTTTTCAAAGTGCTGGAGAAGTTCGGCATCCACAAGGACAGCCGTTGCGGTTATCCGATCGGGATCAGTTATCCGCCGGATTGGGGCGAGCGCACCATGAGCTTGCGTCCCGGCGACACCAGCGTGTTGCAACCGGGCATGACCTTCCACTTCATGCCGGGCCTGTGGATGGACGATTGGGGGCTGGAAATCACCGAGAGCATTTTGATCACCGAGACCGGTGTCGAAACGTTGTGCAACGTGCCACGCCAACTGTTCGTGAAGGATTGAGCCATGAGCGAATTGCCTGATAACCCGATCAGCGCCACGGTGGATTTCGCCCGCGAAGGCGTGCAGCACGGGTTTCTCAAACTGCCGTATTCGCGGGACGATTCTGCCTGGGGCGCGGTGATGATTCCGCTGACGGTGATTCAGCGTGGTCAGGGACCGACGGCGCTGCTGACCGGCGGTAACCACGGCGACGAATACGAAGGCCCGGTTGCGCTGAGCAAACTGGCGCAGGGGCTGACGGCTGGTGAAGTGAGCGGGCGGGTGATCATCGTCCCGTTCATGAATACCCCGGCGTTCCACGCCGGACGGCGCACGTCGCCCATCGACAAGGGCAACCTGAATCGCAGTTTTCCCGGCAAGCCGGACGGCACGGTGACCGAGAAAATCGCCGATTACTTCAACCGGACCTTGTTGCCTTTGGCCGATATCGTGCTGGACATTCATTCCGGCGGCCGCACCCTGGATTTCCTGCCGTTCGCCGCGTGTCATGTGCTGCCCGATAAACACCAGCAGGCCCGATGCGAAGCCGGCATGCGCGCGTTCAATGCCCCGTACAGCATGCGCATGCTGGAGCTGGATGCGGGGGCGATGTACGACACAGCCGCCGAGCGACAGGGCAAAGTTTTCGTCACCACCGAACTGGGTGGCGGTGGTTCGTCCAGCGCACGCAGTGTGGCGATCGCCGAGCGCGGGGTGCGCAATCTGCTGGTGCATGCCGGGATTCTCGAAGGCGAGGTCCAGACCGCTGCGTCGATCATGCTCGACATGCCGGATGCTGATTGCTTCATTGCCAGCGAACATGACGGCTTGCTGGAAATGTGTCGCGATCTGGGTGACAACGTGAGTAAGGGCGAGGTGATTGCCCGGGTTTATGACGCCACCCGCAGCGGTGTTGCCCCGGTGGAGTATCGTGCGGCCCGCAGCGGTTTGCTGGCGGCGCGGCATTTTCCCGGGTTGGTGCAGTGCGGTGACACCGTGGCAGTCATCGCCGAAGTATTGGCGTAACACATTCCTTGTGGGAGCGGGCACGTCAGCTCCCACAAGGTCCCAATGGCACAGGAGTTCCTCGGCCCATGCACAAGCTTGATCGCTACGACCTGAAAATCCTGCGAATCCTTGCCGAAGACGGGCGGATCACCAAGTCGAGCCTGGCCGACGCGATCAATCTATCGGTGACCCCGGCCTGGGAGCGCGTGCGCAAACTGGAAGCGCTTGGGTTGATCAAGGGCTACCGGGCGCAGATTGACTGGAATGCGGTATTCAAAAGTCAGCAGGTCCTGGTCGAAATCACCCTGGCCCGACACACCGCACAGGATATGCGCCGGTTCGAGCAACGCATGTGCGAGGCAGCTGAAGTGGCGTTCTGTTACGCCACCGGTGGCGGGGTGGATTACATGGCGATGATCCAGGCGCCGGACATCGATCACTACCAGCGGTTTATCGACCAGCTGCTGCTCGACGATCTGGGCATCGAGCGTTACTTCACCTACATCGTGACCAAGACCATCAAGACCGCCGGCGCCTTGCCAGCGGAGCTGGCACAAGAGCCCTGAACACGACAGATCCGTGTGGGAGAGGGCTTGCTCACGTTGACTGACACGCCGCTTTCGCGAGCTGGCTCGCTCCCACATGACTGCTTGTCTGACTGAAAGAACAGTGTTCGTTAAGGGTCACCGCAAAATCTTCGGTTTTGCGCTGTTCAATCAGAAAAAACCGCCTGCCAAGCCCCGCCAAACACCCAATAACCCGAGCCGAGCTGCCCTAGCATGGTTCCACGCACACGGTTTGGAGTAACCGCCATGACATACAAACATCCGCTGCTGTTCAAGGCACTGTGTTACGTCGATGGGCATTGGGTCCACAGCGACAGTGGTCACAGTGTCGCCGTGCATAACCCTGCCGACCTGAAATTGATCGGCCACGTGCCGATGCTCGATCAGCCGCAGATTGTCGCGGCTGTCGATGCCGCGCACCGGGCCTTTGCCGGCTGGCGCGAACAAAGCCTCGATGCGCGTGGGACGATTTTGCGGCGCTGGGCGGCGTTGATCCTTGAGCATCAGGAAGACCTGGCACGCATCCTCAGTCAGGAACAAGGCAAGCCGCTGGCCGAGTCTCGTGGGGAAATCGCTTACGCCGCGAGTTTCATTCCCTGGTTCGCCGAGGAAGCACGGCGTCTTTATGGGCAAAACATTCCCAGCCACATTCCTGGTGCACATCTGGGCACTCTCAAGGAGCCGGTCGGCGTCTGTGCACTGCTGACACCGTGGAATTTCCCGTCGGCCATGATCACCCGCAAAGCGGCCGCCGCCCTGGCCGCTGGCTGCACCGTAGTGATCAAACCGGCCCATGAAACGCCTTTTTCAGCGTTGGCGCTGGCGCAACTGGCGGAGGAGGCGGGCTTCCCGGCGGGCGTGTTCAACGTGGTGCTGGGCGAGCCGCAGATGACCATGCAAACCCTGGTGCAGGACAGCCGCGTGCGTTCGGTCAGCTTCACCGGCTCGACCCGCGTCGGCAAGTTGGTGCTGCAAGCGGCGGCGCAGGACGTGAAGAAAGTCTCGCTGGAACTGGGCGGCAATGCGCCGTTCATCGTCTGCGCCGATGCCGATCTGGCGCTGGCGGTGAAAGTCGCCGTAGAAGCCAAATTCCAGACCTCCGGTCAGGATTGCTGCGCGGCCAACCGGATCATGGTGCAGCGCTCGATTTACCCGGAATTCCTCCAGCGCTTTGCCGCTGCGGTTCGCGAGCTGCGGGTCGGTCCGGCCCTGGTGGGCGATCAAGAACAACCTGTCGACATCGGCCCGTTGATGCACCGGGCCGCTTTCGAGGTGACGGCCGAGCGTGTGGCTGACGCCCTTCAACTCGGTGCGCAACGCTTGGTCGGCGGCGAGGCTCACGCCTTGGGGGGATTGTTCTACCAGCCGACGGTGCTCGCGGATGTCACCCCGCAGATGCGCATCTATCGCGAAGAGAATTTCGCGCCGATTGCGGGGGTGATGCCTTTTGACACCCTTGAGCACGCCATCGAAATGGCCAACGACACCGAATACGGTTTGGCCGCCTACATTTGTTCCAATCGCCTGGACCTGATCTACCCGCTGATTCGCCGACTCGACCACGCCATGGTCGCGGTCAACGGCGTCAAGTTCACCGGCCATCCAATTCCGTTCGGTGGCATGAAAGCCTCGGGTCTGGGCCGCGAAGGCGGCACCGAGGGCTTCGAAGCCTTTGTCGAAACCAAATACTTTTGCCTGCACCATCAAGGCCAGTTCTAAGGAGACATGTCATGAACCAAGAACTCGATACCCTGTTCGAACAAGACCGCGCGCACTTCATGCACCCCTCGACCCACGCCCATGACCACGCCAGCGGCGCGCTCAAGGGACGCATCATCAAGAGTGCGTCGGGCATTCGCATCCGCGACCACGAGGGCCGCGACTTCATCGATGCCTTCGCCGGCCTGTACTGCGTGAACATCGGCTACGGCCGTACCGAAGTCGCCGATGCGATCTACAAGCAGGCCAAGGAGCTGGCGTATTACCACACCTATGTGGGGCATTCGACCGAGGCGATCATCGAGTTGTCCAGCCGCATCATGGACTGGGCGCCGCAGGGCATGAAAAAGGTCTATTACGGTCTGTCCGGGTCTGACGCCAACGAAACCCAGATCAAACTGGTGCGTTACTACAACAACGTATTGGGTCGCCCGCAGAAGAAGAAAATCATCTCCCGCGATCGCGGTTATCACGGCTCGGGCATCATGACCGGCAGCCTCACCGGCCTGCCGACTTTTCATCAGCACTTCGACCTGCCGGCCGAAGGCGTCAAACACACCGTTTGCCCGCACTGGTACCGCAAGGCGCCGGCCGGCATGGATGAAGCGGCGTTCGTGCGCTATTGCGCCGACGAACTGGAGAAAATGATCCTCGCCGAAGGGCCGGACACCGTGGCCGCGTTCATCGGCGAGCCGTTGATGGGCACCGGCGGCATCATCGTTCCTCCGGCGGGTTATTGGGCGGCGATTCAAGCGGTGCTCAACAAATACGACGTGTTGCTGATCGCCGATGAAGTGGTGTGCGCATTCGGTCGGCTGGGTTCGAAGATGGGCAGCCAGCGTTACGGCATGCAGCCGGACTTGATCACCACCGCCAAGGGCCTGACGAGCGCCTATGCACCATTGTCGGCAGTGATCGTCGGCGAAAAAGTATGGGAAGTAATCGAAAAAGCCTCTGAATCACAAGGTGCAATGGGCCATGGCTGGACGTACTCCGGTCACCCGATCTGCGCCGCCGCGGCCTTGGCCAACCTCGATATTCTGGAGCGGGAAAACCTCACCACCAACGCCGAGAAAGTAGGCAGCTACCTGAACCGCCGGTTGCGCGAAACCCTGGAAGGCCATCCGCTGGTGGGTGAAGTGCGCGGTGACGGCATGCTTGCCGCCGTCGAGTTCATGGCCGATCGCGAGCAGCGCACGCCGTTCGACGCCGCCTTGAAGGTCGGCCCGAAAGTTTCGGCGGCCTGTCTCGAGCGCGGCATGATTGCCCGGGCGATGCCTCACGGCGACATTCTCGGCTTTGCGCCGCCGTTGATTT
This sequence comes from Pseudomonas sp. GW823-FHT02C02, assembly GCF_058797635.1. NCBI lineage: Bacteria > Pseudomonadati > Pseudomonadota > Gammaproteobacteria > Pseudomonadales > Pseudomonadaceae > Pseudomonas > Pseudomonas sp. GW823-FHT02C02. Next base: position 101,766 of record NZ_JBXAJV010000010.1, read on the forward strand.
TGACCGAGGAAGAAGCCGACCTGATCGTCGACATCACCAAGAGCGCGGTGGATCAGGTGGCCAGCGAAGTGCTTGGCTGATCCCCAGCCTGGTTGAACAGGGCCCGTCCGATTCACAGATCGGGCGGGCTTTTTTGCGTCGCCTTTTCAGGCCCGCGAAGAGGTCAGGACAGGCACCAAAAATCCTCAATCAGAAACAAAAAAACCTCGGACAATCACTCGTCCGAGGTTTTTGGTGTCGCGCGAGACCTGATTACTTCTTCAGGCCGTAATGCTCATCGAGCATGCCCGGCGCGTTCGGAGCTTTGGGGGCGTAGTCGCGAGGCGGCTCCTGATTGCGCGGTGGCGTCAGGCGTTCCCGTGGAGCCTGTGCCGAATCGGCGTGCAGGGCGGCCAGCAAGCGTTGACGAGTCTGCTCGTCCAGGGCCAGGCGGTTGGCACCCTCGGCGAGGTGATCCTGCACTTCCTGATAGCTCGCAGTCAGCTTCTTGACCAGGTTTGCAGTGCTGTTGAAGTGGGTGACCACCTCGTTCTGATAACTGTCGAAACGTTCCTGAATGTCATCCAGCTGACGTTGGGTGCTGCTAGGCGCGGCATTCGGCACCAAACGAGCGATCAGGAAACCAATGGCGACACCCACAACCAGGGCAAGAGTCGGCAACAACCAAACTAAGAGCGAGTGTTCCACGAGTCCTTCCTCTATAAACGGCTTTGCTTTACGTTAACGGCTCGAACCTGCGCTGTATACCGCGATTCACTCGCAATAGATTGGCACAGACAATTTGCTAGACGAGTCGACCCGATTCGAGGTCACGGAGTTCCTTCCTTGCTTATGCGCGAAACCCCTGTAGTGATTGATGGCCCGGTCGGCCAACTGGAAGCCCTTTATCTTGATAATGAGCAGCCGCGCGGCATCGCGCTGATCTGCCACCCGAACCCGGTGCAGGGCGGCACCATGCTCAATAAAGTCGTCTCGACCCTGCAGCGCACCGCGCGCGACGCCGGTTTGATTACTTTGCGCTTCAACTACCGTGGCGTCGGTGCCAGCGAAGGCACCCACGACATGGGCACCGGCGAAGTCGACGACGCCCAAGCCGTTGCCGAATGGCTACGGGCCAAACACCCCGAGTTGCCGCTGACCCTGTTCGGTTTCTCCTTTGGTGGTTTTGTTGCAGCAAGTCTCGGCGGACGCCTGGAAGCCAAGGGCGAACAGCTCAAGCATCTGTTTATGGTCGCGCCGGCTGTCATGCGCCTGGGCGATCAGGATCAACTGCCGCAGCAGGGTGAACTGACCCTGATCCAGCCGGAAACCGACGAAGTGATCGATCCGCCACTTGTTTACGAATGGTCCGACAAGCTCGAACGCCCCCATGAGCTGCTGAAAGTGGCAGAATGCGGACACTTTTTTCATGGCAAGCTGACCGATCTCAAGGATCTGATCCTGCCGCGCCTTTCGAATTGATTGCAGTCTGACAAGCGATTACCCATGACGACTCGTACCCGTATCCTCACCGGCATCACCACTACCGGCACGCCGCACCTGGGCAACTACGCCGGCGCCATCCGCCCGGCGATCCTGGCCAGCCGTGACAGCAATGCCGATTCGTTCTACTTCCTGGCCGACTACCACGCCCTGATCAAATGCGACGACCCGCTGCGCATCCAGCGCTCGCGTCTGGAAATCGCCGCGACCTGGCTGGCCGGTGGCCTGGATGTGGATCGTGTGACGTTCTATCGCCAGTCCGACATCCCGGAAATCCCCGAGCTGACCTGGCTGCTGACCTGCGTTGCCGCCAAGGGCCTGCTCAACCGCGCCCATGCCTATAAGGCCTCGGTGGACAAGAATGTCGAGACCGGCGAAGACCCGGATGCGGGCATCACCATGGGCTTGTACAGCTATCCGGTGCTGATGGCCGCGGACATCCTGATGTTCAACGCCCACAAGGTGCCGGTCGGTCGTGACCAGATCCAGCACGTGGAAATGGCCCGCGACATCGGCCAGCGCTTCAACCACCTGTTCGGCCAGGGCAAAGAATTCTTCACCATGCCGGAGGCGCTGATCGAAGAAAGCGTCGCCACGCTGCCAGGCCTCGACGGTCGCAAGATGTCGAAAAGCTACGACAACACCATTCCGTTGTTCAGCAGCGCCAAGGAAATGAAGGACGCGATCTCGCGGATCGTCACCGACTCCCGCGCGCCGGGCGAAGCCAAGGATCCGGACAACTCGCACCTGTTCACCCTGTTCCAGGCGTTTGCCACGCCGGCACAGTCCGATGAATTCCGCAGCGAACTGTTGCAGGGCCTGGGTTGGGGCGAGGCGAAGAATCGCCTGTTCCAACTGCTCGATAGCGAGCTGGGCGAGTCCCGCGAGCGTTATCACCAACTGATCGAACGCCCGGCGGACCTGGAAGACATGCTGCAACTCGGCGCGAAAAAAGCCCGTTCGGTCGCCACGCCGTTCCTCCACGAACTGCGCGAAGCGGTCGGCCTGCGCTCTTTCGTCGCCCAGACTCAGGTCGCTGCCACCACCAAGAAGAAAGCCGCGAAAGCCGCGCGTTTTGTCAGCTTCCGCGAAGAAGACAGCAGTTTCCGTTTCCGTCTGCTGGCGGCCGATGGCGAGCAACTGCTGTTGTCGCGCAACTTCGCCGACGGCAAAACCGCTGGTCAAGTGACCAAGCAGCTGCAATCGGGCCAGCCGTTGGATGTGCGCAGTGAAGAGCAGAGCTTCAGCGTCTGGCTGGAAGGCGAGTGCGTGGCCGACAGCCCGACCTTTGCTGACAACGCCGCTCGCGACGTCGCCATCGACGCCCTGCGGGTTGCGCTGACACCGGTTCAGGAATAAATCAACGGCTCGACCCGACCAAGGGCCGATTGCCATTCCCACGGGCCGTCGCTACAGTGACGGCCCGTTTTTGTTGCCTTGCTAACGAATTATGACGCCCCTAGAACGATATCAAGCTGATCTGAAACGCCCGGAATTCTTCCATGACGCCGCGCAGGAAACCGCCGTGCGTCATTTGCAGCGCCTGTACGACGATCTGGTCGCTGCGTCGAACACCAAGCCGGGCCTGCTCGGCAAACTGTTTGGCAAGAAAGATCAGGCACCGGTCAAGGGCCTGTATTTCTGGGGTGGCGTGGGTCGCGGCAAGACTTACCTGGTCGACACCTTCTTCGAAGCGTTGCCGTTCAAGGAAAAGGTCCGCACTCACTTCCACCGCTTCATGAAGCGCGTGCACGAAGAGATGAAGACCCTCGGCGGCGAGAAGAACCCGCTGACCATCATCGCCAAGCGCTTCTCTGATGAAGCCCGGGTGATCTGTTTCGATGAATTCTTCGTGTCCGACATCACCGACGCGATGATCCTCGGCACGCTGATGGAAGAGCTGTTCAAGAATGGCGTGACCCTGGTTGCGACCTCGAACATCGTGCCGGACGGTCTGTACAAGGATGGCCTGCAACGTGCGCGCTTCCTGCCGGCCATCGCGCTGATCAAACAGAACACCGACATCGTCAACGTCGACAGCGGCGTCGACTATCGTCTGCGCCACCTCGAGCAAGCCGAGCTGTTCCACTTCCCGCTGGACGAAGCCGCTCAGGAAAGCCTGCGCAAAAGCTTCCGCGCCCTGACTCCGGAATGCACGGCCGCCATCGAGAATGACGTGCTGATGATCGAGAACCGCGAAATTCGCGCCGTGCGCACCTGCGATGACGTGGCCTGGTTCGACTTCCGCGAACTGTGCGACGGCCCGCGCAGCCAGAACGATTACATCGAGCTGGGCAAGATTTTCCACGCCGTGTTGCTCAGCGGTGTCGAGCAGATGAGCGTCACCACCGACGACATCGCTCGACGCTTTATCAACATGGTCGACGAGTTCTACGACCGTAACGTCAAGCTGATCATCTCGGCTGAAGTCGAGCTCAAGGACCTCTATACCGGCGGTCGCCTGAACTTCGAATTCCAGCGCACGCTCAGCCGTCTGCTGGAAATGCAGTCGCACGAATTCCTGTCCCGGGCGCACAAGCCGTAGGACGATTCGGACAATAAAAAAAGGGCCTGCATATGCAGGCCCTTTTTTATTCACCGCAGATTTCCTGTGGGAGCGAGCCTGCTCGCGAAGGCGGCGGCACATCCAGCATTGATGTGACTGATTTATCGCTTTCGCGAGCAGGCTCGCTCCCACATCGGACGGGTGTTGGGTTTCAGCTTAGGCGGCTTGCTGAAACTGCTGCCGGTACTGATTCGGCGACAACTCAGTGTGCTGGCGGAACAGCCGCGCAAAGAAGCTCGCATCGTCATAACCGACTTCATAGCTGATGGTCTTGATGCTCTTGCGGCTGCCCGACAGCAAACCCTTGGCGGTTTCGATGCGCAGGCGTTGCAGGTAATGCAGGGGCTTGTCGCCGGTGGCGGTCTGGAAGCGCCGCATGAAGTTGCGGATGCTCATGCCGTGTTCGCGGGCGACGTCTTCGAAGCGGAATTTGTCGGCGAAGTGTTCTTCGAGCCAGTGCTGGATCTGCAGGATGATCACGTCCTGGTGCAATTTCTGTCCGCCGAAGCCGATGCGTCCTGGCGAATAGCTGCGCTGCACTTCGTAGAGAATGTCCCGGGCCACGGCCTGGGAGACGTTGGCGCCGCAGAAACGTTCGATCAGGTAGATGTAGAGGTCGCATGCCGAGGTGGTGCCGCCTGCGCAATACAGGTTGTCGGCGTCCGTCAGGTGCTTGTCCTGATTGAGATAAACCTGTGGGAAACGCTCGGCGAAGGCATTGAAGAAGCGCCAATAGGTGGTCGCCTCCTTGCCGTTGAGCAGGCCGGCCTCGGCAAGCCAGAACACCCCGGTGGCCTCACCGCAAAGCACGGCGCCGCGAGCGTGTTGCTGACGCAACCAGGGCAGGACCTGTGGATAACGTTGGCAAAGGGTATCGAAATCGTCCCAGAAGGCCGGGAGGATAATAACGTCGGCATTTTCCAGGCCGCCGTCCACCGGCATGATCACATCGCTGAAGCTGTTCACCGGTTTGCCGTCGGGGCTGACCAGCCGGGTTTCGAACGCCGGTGTCAGGCCCTGGCCCAGTTGTTTGCCATATCGCAGGCTGGCCAGATGAAAGAAATCCTTGGCTTGCATGAGGGTGGAAGCGAAAACCCGGTCGATAGCCAGGATGCTGACGCGCCGCAAGGGCGTGGAGACTTGGTTAGACATAATTCAACTTTATTCTTATAGGGGAAAGTGGTCACCAGACGGCTGGATCGTCTTATTTTTTGTCTGATGTGTCCAGTGTCCTGTATCGGATGCGGGGCTTAGTCTCTGAAGGTCAACTTCTTCCAACAATTAATGACAGGTGCCGCATGATCCCCAGAACCTTGTTCAGTTCCGAGCACGAATTGTTTCGCGACAGCGTGCGAACGTTCCTCGAAAAAGAGGCCGTGCCGTTCCACGGGCAATGGGAAAAACAAGGCTACATCGACCGTAAACTCTGGAACAAGGCGGGGGAGGCGGGGATGCTTTGTTCGCACCTGCCGGAGGAATACGGTGGGCTGGGGGCGGACTTTCTCTACAGCACTGTCGTGATCGAAGAGGTCGGTCGTCTCGGCCTGACTGGCATCGGTTTTTCTCTGCATTCGGACATTGTGGCGCCGTACATCCTGCATTACGGCAGTGAAGCGCTGAAGCACAAATACCTGCCGAAACTGGTGTCCGGCGAAATGGTTACCGCGATTGCCATGACCGAACCGGGCGCCGGTTCCGACTTGCAAGGGGTGAAAACCACCGCCGTGCTGGATGGCGACGAGTACGTGATCAACGGATCGAAAACCTTCATCACCAACGGCTTTTTGGCTGATCTGGTGATTGTCGTGGCCAAGACCGATCCGAAGGCCGGCGCGAAGGGCACCAGTCTGTTTCTGGTCGAGGCCAACACCCCGGGCTTCGACAAGGGCAAGCGCCTGGAAAAGGTCGGCATGAAGGCTCAGGACACGTCGGAGTTGTTCTTCCAGGACGTGCGGGTCCCCAAGGAGAATCTGTTGGGGCAGGCGGGCATGGGCTTCGCTTACCTGATGCAGGAGTTGCCGCAGGAGCGCCTCACCGTCGCCATTGGCGGGCTGGCGTCGGCCGAAGCTGCGTTGAAATGGACGCTCGATTACACCCGTGAACGCAAGGCGTTCGGCAAGGCGATTGCCGATTTCCAGAACACGCGCTTCAAGTTGGCGGAGATGGCGACTGAAATCCAGATCGGCCGGGTCTTCGTTGATCGCTGCCTCGAGTTGCACCTGCAAGGCAAGCTGGATGTGCCGACCGCCGCGATGGCCAAGTATTGGGGGACTGACCTGCAATGCAAGGTGCTCGACGAATGCGTGCAGTTGCATGGCGGTTACGGATTCATGTGGGAATATCCGATCGCCCGAGCGTGGGCCGATGCGCGGGTGCAGCGGATTTATGCGGGGACCAATGAAATCATGAAGGAGATTATTGCGCGGTCGCTTTGATTTTGCGGTGACTGTCAGGCCCTCATCGCGAGCAGGCTCACTCCTACAGGGATAGTGCAAAACCTGTGGGAGCGAGCTTTTCGCGATGGGGACTATGAGTCGATCAAGGCGCCGGGTTCGGGTGATCCTTGTGAATCGCCTCAATCCCCGCCAGCACTTCATCGGAAAGTTTCAGCTCAAAACTGGCGATGTTGCTCTCCAGTTGCTCCAGGGTTGTGGCGCCGATGATGTTGCTGGTCACAAACGGCTGCTGATTGACAAACGCCAACGCCATTTGCGCCGGGTCCAGGCCGTGTTCCCGGGCCAGCGCGACATAACGGCTGCACGCTGCTTCCGATTGCGGGTTGAAATAGCGGCTGAAGCGGCTGTAGAGGCTCAGGCGGCCTTTTGGTGGACGTGCGCCACCTTCGTACTTGCCCGACAGGAAACCGAACGCCAGCGGCGAATAGGCGAGCAGGCCGCACTGTTCGCGGATGGCGATTTCCGCCAGGCCGACTTCGAAGCTGCGGTTGAGCAGGTTGTACGGGTTCTGGATAGAGACCGCGCGCGGCCAGCCACGGGCTTCGGCCAGGGCGAGGAAGCGCATGGTGCCCCATGGCGTTTCGTTGGACAGGCCGATGTGGCGGATCTTGCCGGCCTTGACCTGCTCGTCCAGCGCTTCGAGGGTGTCCTCCAGCGGCGTGAGGTTGGCTTCGGTCTGGTGTTTGTAACCGAGCTGGCCGAAGAAGTTGGTGCTGCGTTCCGGCCAGTGCAGCTGATAGAGGTCGATGTAGTCGGTTTGCAGGCGCTTGAGGCTGGCATCCACGGCTTCAGTGATGTGCTGGCGGTTGTGTCGCAGGTTTTTATCGCGGATGTAATCGATGGTGTTGCCGGGGCCGGCGATTTTGCTGGCGAGGATCCAGTCGGAGCGATCACCGCGACTTTTGAAGTAATTGCCGATGTAGCGTTCGGTAGTGGCGTAGGTTTCGGCCTTCGGCGGCACCGGGTACATTTCGGCCGTGTCGATGAAATTGATCCCGGCGTTCTTGGCCCGTTCGATCTGGGCGAAGGCTTCAGCTTCAGTGTTTTGCTCGCCCCAGGTCATGGTTCCGAGGCAGATGGCACTCACGTTCAGATTGGTTCGGCCTAGCTGGCGATAGTCCATCGGGTGCTCCTTGGGCAAAACAATCATAAAAGCAGGTTGAATTATTTTTCGCAATCTGCATAATTGCGCACCTCTTTCTGCAGTGGAAGTGATGCGCCGCCGCCGAAGAATCTTGCCGTTGAACGGACGCGCCGACCCGAGCCCCCGAAAGCGTCTGTATCCGGCTGCCTTTGACTTGTCAAAGTACGCACTATTCAGTAAGATCCGCCGTCTAATTTACAGGGCGGCCCCTGAGGCTATAAAGAATGAAAACTTTTACTGCTAAACCGGAAACAGTACAGCGCGACTGGTTTGTCGTCGACGCTGCAGGTCAGACCCTGGGTCGTCTGGCCACCGAAATCGCGAGCCGTCTGCGTGGCAAGCATAAAGCTGAGTACACTCCTCACGTTGACACCGGCGATTACATCGTCGTTATCAATGCCGAGCAGATTCGTGTAACCGGTGCTAAAACCACCGACAAGATCTACTACTCCCACTCCGGTTTCCCGGGCGGCATCAAGTCGATCAACTTTGAAAAGCTGATCGCCAAAGCCCCTGAGCGCGTGATCGAGACCGCGGTCAAAGGCATGCTGCCTAAGAACCCGCTGGGTCGCGACATGTATCGTAAGCTGAAAGTCTATGCGGGCGCTGTACACCCTCATACTGCTCAGCAGCCCCAAGAACTGAAGTTTTAACGGAATAGTTCATTATGTCGGCGACTCAAAATTACGGCACTGGCCGTCGCAAGACCGCAACCGCACGCGTTTTCCTGCGTCCGGGTACTGGTAACATCTCGATCAACAACCGCTCCCTGGATAATTTCTTCGGTCGCGAAACTGCCCGCATGGTAGTTCGTCAGCCGCTGGAATTGACCGAGACAGTTGAAAAGTTCGACATCTACGTCACCGTTATCGGTGGCGGTGTAAGTGGTCAAGCTGGCGCAATCCGCCACGGTATCACTCGCGCTCTGATGCAGTACGACGAAACCCTGCGTGGCGCTCTGCGCAAAGCTGGCTTCGTTACTCGCGATGCTCGTGAAGTTGAACGTAAGAAAGTTGGTCTGCGTAAAGCGCGTAAGCGTCCGCAGTACTCGAAGCGTTAATTCGCTTTCGCGTTCAAAAAGAACGCCCAGTTTCCTCGCGAAGCTGGGCGTTTTTTTATGGGCGCGATTTATCAAAGAATTGCGCTGTGACAACTTGCCACAGCCGTAGAAGCCCTATACTGCAAGGCTTGGCAGTGAAGCCCCTCGGTAATTACCTTGTCAGAATTGGGGCTTTTCATTACCATTCGGCAAAATTTTTATAAGTTCAGATTTTTACTTAGTAGACGCCTGATTTAACAGGCCACAAAGCTGATGGGAGAGGACTGAATGAGCAATGACGGCGTGAATGCAGGCCGGCGTCGCTTCTTGGTAGCAGCCACATCCGTGGTGGGTGCTGCAGGAGCGGTGGGGGCTGCGGTCCCGTTCGTGGGGTCATGGTTTCCCAGTGCCAAGGCGAAAGCCGCAGGTGCACCGGTGAAAGTGAATGTCAGCAAAATCGAACCAGGTCAGCAGATGATTGCTGAGTGGCGCGGTCAGCCGGTGTTCATTGTCCGCCGTACCGAGGAAATCCTGGGGAATCTGAAAAAGATCGAGGGCCAGCTGTCTGACCCGACCTCCAAGAACTCGACACAACCGACCTATGTCGACCCGGAAACGCGTTCGATCAAGCCAGAAGTTCTGCTGCTGATCGGTATCTGCACGCACCTGGGTTGCTCGCCGACCTTCCGTCCAGAAGTGGCACCTGCGGATCTGGGCAAGGACTGGGTAGGTGGTTATTTCTGCCCTTGCCACGGTTCCCACTACGATCTGGCTGGCCGCGTCTACAAGTCGCAACCTGCGCCTTTGAACCTGCCAGTTCCCCCGCATTCCTATGAGACCGATGACATCATTGTCATTGGCGTCGATACGGAGAAAGCGTGATGAGCAAGTTCATGGATTGGGTTGATGCACGCTTTCCCGCGACCAAAATGTGGGAAGACCATCTCAGCAAGTACTACGCCCCGAAGAACTTCAACTTCTTCTATTTCTTTGGCTCCCTGGCGCTGCTCGTTCTGGTCAACCAGATCGTTACCGGTGTCTGGTTGACCATGAGTTACACGCCATCGGCGGAAGAAGCGTTTGCTTCCGTTGAATACATCATGCGCGACGTCGAGTACGGCTCGATCCTGCGTATGTTGCACGCCGTCGGCGCTTCGATGTTCTTTATCGTGGTTTATCTGCACATGTTCCGTGGCTTGCTCTACGGTTCGTACCAGAAGCCGCGTGAGCTGGTGTGGGTCTTCGGCATGCTGATTTACCTGGCGCTGATGGCTGAGGCCTTCATGGGCTACCTGCTGCCGTGGGGCCAGATGTCCTACTGGGGCGCCCAGGTGATTATCTCGCTGTTCGGTGCGATCCCGGTCATCGGTAACGACCTGACCCAGTGGATCCGCGGTGACTACCTGATTTCCGGTATTACCCTGAACCGCTTCTTCGCCCTGCACGTCGTGGCCCTGCCGATCGTGATTCTCGGTCTGGTGGTGCTGCACGTCCTGGCGCTGCACGAAGTCGGTTCGAACAACCCGGACGGTGTGGACATCAAGAAACACAAAGACGAAAACGGCGTACCGCTGGACGGCATTGCCTTCCACCCGTACTACACCGTGAAAGATATCGTCGGCGTGGTGGTGTTCCTGTTCATCTTCTGCTCGATCGTGTTCTTCTTCCCGGAAATGGGCGGCTACTTCCTCGAGAAGCCGAACTTTGAAGTGGCGAACGCCTTCAAGACCCCTGAGCACATCGCTCCAGTCTGGTATTTCACACCGTTCTACGCGATTCTGCGGGCGGTTCCAGACAAGCTCCTGGGCGTTATCGCCATGGGCGCGGCCATCGCTGTGCTGTTCGTCCTGCCTTGGCTGGATCGCAGCCCCGTCAAGTCGATGCGCTACAAAGGCTGGCTGAGCAAAATCTGGCTGGTGGTGTTCTGCGTCTCGTTCGTGATCCTCGGCGTTCTGGGTGTTCTGGCTCCGACGCCGGGTCGTACGCTGCTGTCGCAGGTATGCACCTTCCTGTACTTCGCCTACTTCATTCTGATGCCGTTCTACACCAGGCTCGAGAAGACCAAACCGGTTCCGGAAAGGGTGACTGGCTGATGAAAAAGCTATTTGCTGTACTGATTCTTGCTGCCATGCCTGTGTTGTCCTTCGCGTCGACGGCCGGTGCTCCTGAACTGGAAAAGGTCGATATCGACGTTTCTGACAAAGCGGCCATGCAGGACGGCGCACGTACGTTCGCCAACTATTGCATGGGTTGTCACAGCGCCAAGTTCCAGCGCTACGAGCGTGTTGCCGATGACCTGGGCATCCCGCATGACCTGATGCTCTCGAAGCTGGTGTTCACTGGCGCCAAGATTGGCGACCACATGAGCATCGGCATGCAGCCGGCTGACGCCAAGACCTGGTTTGGCGCCGCACCGCCTGACCTGACTCTGGTAGCGCGTGTTCGTGGTACGGACTGGCTTTATGGTTACCTGAAGTCCTTCTACGAAGATCCGTCGCGTCCTTGGGGTGTGAACAACAAGGTTTTCCCGAACGTGGGTATGCCTAACGTCCTGGTTGGCCTGCAAGGTCGTCAGGTTGTCGGTTGCAAGCAGGTTCCGATCGTCGAAGACGGCAAGAAGCAATATGATCCGCTGACCGGTAACGCGCTGACACATGAAGCGTGCGATCAGCTGACCATCGTGCCGAAGAGCGGTGCTCTGACCGAACAGCAGTTCGATGAGAAGGTCAAGAATCTGGTAACCTTCCTGGCTTACTCGGCTAACCCGGTTAAGCTGGAGCATCAGCGCATCGGTACCTATGTGTTGCTGTACCTGGCGTTCTTCTTCGTATTCGCTTACTTGCTCAAGCGTGAATACTGGAAAGACGTCCATTGATAAAGCTGTAAGCAATTGCTGTTAATCGCACGCGCCCAGGGGCGTCTCTGAAGGTGTAACGAGTCTGGCAAGCCAGACGTTACGGGAGGCGTCCTCTGGGCGCGTGCGTTTTTCCGCTTCCGATAATTTCAACAAGCGAGGAGGACCGCCATGGGCGTGACCAATCGGTTGGCCTGTTACTCCGACCCCGCCGACCACTATTCCCACCGAGTGCGCATCGTACTTGCAGAGAAGGGTGTCAGCGCAGAGATCATTTACGTGGAAGCTGGTCGCCAGCCGCCTAAACTGATTGAAGTGAACCCTTACGGAAGTCTGCCCACCCTGGTCGATCGTGACCTGGCGTTGTGGGAGTCAACCGTGGTGATGGAATATCTGGATGAGCGTTACCCGCACCCGCCCTTGCTGCCGGTTTATCCTGTGGCGCGTGCCAACAGCCGTCTGCTGATCCATCGTATTCAGCGTGACTGGTGTGGTCTGGTGGATCTGATCCTGGATTCGCGGACCAAGGAAGCCGCCCGCGTCGTGGCTCGTAAAGAGTTGCGTGAAAGCCTGACTGGCGTGTCGCCGTTGTTTGCCGACAAGCCGTTTTTCCTCAGCGAGGAACAAAGTCTGGTGGATTGCTGCCTATTGCCAATACTCTGGCGTTTGCCGATTCTGGGTATTGAACTGCCGCGGCCTGCCAAGCCGTTGCTTGATTACATGGAGCGCTCGTTTGCGCGTGAGGCTTTCCAGGCGAGTCTGTCTGGTGTCGAACGCGATATGCGCTAAGGCTTAAGGAGCCGCTATGAACTCCAGTCGACCTTATCTGGTCCGCGCGCTCTATGAGTGGATTGTGGACAACGATTGCACCCCGCACATGCTGGTCAATTCCGAGTATCCATCGGTGCAGGTGCCTCAGGGTTTTGCCAGTGACGGACAGATTGTCCTGAACGTATCGCCGGCTGCCGTGCGTCATCTGCACATGGACAACGAAGCGGTCAGCTTCGAAGGGCGCTTCGGTGGCGTGCCGCACACTCTGTACGTGCCTATCGCATCGATCCTGGGTATTTACGCCCGGGAGAATGGTCAGGGCATGGTGTTCGATCTGGAATCGCCTATGGAAGACGTGGAAGATATCGAGCCGGATGATGACATTCCGCCGCCCGACAGCGAACCACCGCGTCCCAGCGGTCGACCCAGTTTGAAAGTGGTGAAATAAAAAAAGGGTGATCCGCAAGGATCACCCTTTTTTATTTCATGTAGGCGCCAGGCTTGCCGGCGAAGGCGTCTTTAAGAGCACCATCGCCGATAAGCCATATCAGTCAATGTACTCAAACAACTTCACAATCTTCTGCACGCCAGAAACGCTTTGCACCAGATTGGTAGCCTGCGCCGCTTCCTGCTTGGTCAGCAGGCCCAGCAGATAAACGATGCCGTTCTCGGTGACGACCTTGATGCGCGAACCCGGGATGTTCGGGTCGGTGAGCATCTGGGTTTTGATCTTGGAGGTCAGCCAGGTGTCGTTCTGACGGGCAAGGAAACCGGAGGGCGGCAGGACCTGCAGTTCGTTATGCACCTTCTTCACGCGCTGGACCGCGGCGGCAGCCTGTTCGGCCTTGGCCTTGAGCTCGGCAGTCGGTGTTTGCCCGGCGAGCAGCACGACGCCGTTGAAACTGGTGACGACGATGTGCGAATCGTTGTCCAGGGCAGGATCGGCCTTGGCGACGTTCACGCCGACCTTGGTGTCGATCAGGGAGTCATCGATCTTGCTGCCGAAGGTGCGCGTACCGCGGTCATCTTCAATGGGGGCTTCACGGCTGGCTTTAACCACCGAAGTGCAGCCGCTGATGCCGAGGCAGAGGGTCAAGGCCAGAAGGCCTAGGCGATTAGGGGTCATTCTTCACTCCCGAACAGTTGGCTGTCGATCAAATCGCAAAGGCAATGGATCGCCAGCAGGTGGACTTCCTGAATACGTGCGGTGACGTTGGCCGGTACGCGAATCTCGACGTCCTCGGGTAATAGCAACGACGCCATGCCGCCGCCATCGCGACCAGTCAATGCTACGACAATCATTTCGCGATCATGCGCGGCCTGGATCGCTTGAATAATGTTCGCCGAGTTACCGCTGGTGGAAATCGCCAGCAATACGTCACCCGGTTGGCCCAGTGCACGGATCTGTTTGGAGAAAATTTCGTTGTAGCTGTAGTCATTGGCGATCGAGGTGATCGTCGAGCTGTCGGTGGTCAGCGCAATGGCGGGCAGGCTCGGACGTTCGCGCTCGAAGCGGTTGAGCAGCTCGGACGAAAAGTGCTGGGCATCACCGGCGGAGCCACCGTTGCCGCAGGAAAGCATTTTGCCCTCATTGAGCAGGGCGTTGACCATTACCTGGCTGGCTTGCTCGATGTGCGGTGCAAGTACGTCCATCGCCATTTGCTTGGTGTCGATACTGGCCTGAAAAAGCTGGCGAATTCGGGATTGCATGTCCATCTGTGTGACCTTAATTAGCGCGGCTACTCGGCACATGAATGTGCAGCCCGCAAAGCAAAGAGCAAAAGTGTTGGGTAAAGGTGTGCGCTTCGGGGCGCAGGCGATCAGCTATCGAAGGCATTCTGCAACCAGTTCAACTGATCGAGGTTGCTGTCGATGGCAACCACGTCGAAGCGGCAGGGGGAATTGGCCCAACGCGACTCGCGCTGAAGAAAATACTGCGCGGCGAAAATCAGTTTCTGCCGTTTGCGCCCATCGATGCTGTCGAGCGCTCCACCCCACTGGGTGTTTTTTCTATAGCGGACTTCAACGAATACTACTGTATCGCCATCAAGCATGACCAGATCAAGCTCGCCGCGTTTACACAACCAGTTCTGCGCCAGCAGGCGCAGACCTTGCTGTTGAAGATGCTCGAGCGCATGGCGCTCGGCATCTTTACCGCTTTGCTGGCGTGACCTGTCAGGCATCAGCGTGAGGTATCCGGCAGGCGTTGAACCTGACCGCTGACGAACTGTGCCCAAGGCAACTGGCGCACCACGCGCTGGTTTTGAGTCATGCCCAGGCTGCCCGACTGACCTTCAATACGGCTGTCCGGCAGTGCCTTGAGTTGCCCCAGTCGCGGTGCCAGGCGATAGGCGTCAACGCCCATTGCGTAGAGGCGGCCGAGGCTGCCGGCGGCTTGCGGCCATTGTGCGGTGACCTGTTTGCGCAGCGGATCATTGGCGTCCAGCAACCACGGGGTTTCGCAGAAGCGGATGCCGTTCATGTCGTTGTACTGGTTCACGTCGCCGCTGGCACTGAACACGTGGGAGGTGGCGTAAACCGGCACGTCGCCCGCGTACTGGAAGTTCAAGGTCGGTTTGATCTGCTGGGCCTGTTGCGGAGTGGCAGCCAGGAAGATGAACTCGATGTCCTGACGGCGCGAAGGCTGGGCTGCTATCTGCGAGCCGACGGTGCTTTGCAGGCTCTTGGCGCGACCTTCGCTCTGGCGCAGCTGGAACATGTCGGCAATCTGCTGGGCCAGTTGAACCGGTTGGTCAACGCGCTCGGTCGCGACAATGCTGCCACCGTTGGCTTGCCAGTCCTGGCTGAATGCGCGCAACACGCGATCGCCCCATTCGCCTTTCGGCACCATGATGGCGGCGCGATGCAGGCCGTCGGCGCGAGCACGACGAGACACTTCACGGGCTTCGTCTTCAGCGGCCAGACCAAACTGGAACAGCTGGGCCGGACCTTGTTCACCTTCGCTGTAGTTCAGCGCCAGGGTGGTGATCGGCAGTTGCGGGCGAGCACTGAGCTGTTTGACCAGTGGCTTCTCCAGCGGACCGACCACCAGTTGCACGCCATCGGCCTGGGCCTTGCGATAGAACTCGTCCATCGAAGTCAGTTTCGAGCTGTCATAGAACTCAATGGCAGGCGGCTTCTGCCCGGCTTGTTGAGCCTGGTAGTGCGCAGCCATGAAGCCTTCGCGCAGTGCTTTGCCGACCGACGCCAGCGGGCCGTCTTGCGGCAGCAGCAGGGCGATCTTGCTGAGGGGCTGGCTGGCCAGTTCCTTGAGCTTGGTCAGTGGCAGAGGCAACTGAATGGCAGCCGGGTGCTTAGGGTTCTGGGCGCGCCAGTTGTCAATCGCGGCTTGCTGCTGTTCCAGGGTTCCGGCGGTTTTCACCGCCAGTGCCAGGCCCATCCAGCCGCCGAGGTCATCATTGGTGGTGGGCTGCAGTTGATCGGTTGGCAGCGAGGCGATCAGGGTCCAGATCGCTTCGTGGTTTTTGGCGGCGGCTTCACCTTCGAGCATGGGTGCGATGAAAATGCGCTCCCGTGCGGCGGCCAGCGTCTGTCCGTCGGCCTCAAGGGCGCGAGCATGGACAGTGCCGGTGCGAACCTGTTGCTCGACCGGCAACTCGCTCAGGCGTTGCAGGCTCGGATGGCTCAAGGCAGTCAACGCCGCCTTGGGCTGATTGCGCGCCATGGCCAGTTCAGCCCCCAGGGTGCTGGCGAAGACCTGTTGGCCGGGCTTGAGTTGTTCCACCGGAACCTGTTGCAGGATTTGCGCGGACTGGCCGGCATTGCCCTGACGATAGGCCAGGTCGGCCGCGCTCAGGCGCAGCAACGCAGCTTTTTCCGGGTCCTTGCTTTGAGCGGCCTGTTCGAGCAGCTGCTCGATACTGGCGTCAGGGGTCCGTGGAAGTTCGCCAAGGCTGGAGGAGGGCGAGCTGGCGCAAGCCGCCAGCAAGGCAGCGAGGCAGAGGGCAGTGAACAGCCGCAGGCAAGCGATCATGTAGTGTTCCTGATACTCGATCAAATTAGCGTGGAATTGTACCCAAGCACTGGCCGGGGCGCGATGTTACTGGCGTGAATCGATCAATTTAGCTCGTACAAATGTTGCAGCGCTGCACAAACGCCTGAAAAACCCGAGGAGGGCGGGGCGATCGCAAGCGCCGCTACGCGCTACAATGTCGCCTTTTACCGATCATGAGGTGTGCGCTTTGACTGCTCCAGGTGCTTTGAATTCCGCTGCTGGCTCGCTTTATGTGGTGGCGACGCCCATCGGCAACCTGGACGACATCAGTGCGCGTGCGCTGAAGATCCTGCGCGACGTCGCGTTGATTGCCGCCGAAGACACCCGTCACTCACAGCGCCTGATGCAGCATTTCGGCATTCCCACGCCGCTGGCCGCGTGCCATGAGCACAACGAGCGCGACGAGGGTAGCCGCTTTATCACGCGATTGCTGGCGGGGGATGATGTGGCGCTGATCTCCGATGCTGGCACGCCGCTGATTTCCGATCCGGGTTATCACCTGGTGCGTCAGGCTCGTGCCGCCGGGATCAATGTGGTGCCGGTTCCGGGTGCCTGTGCATTGATCGCGGCATTGTCGGCGGCGGGGCTGCCGTCGGACCGTTTCATTTTCGAAGGCTTCCTGCCTGCCAAGGCGGTCGGTCGTCGTGCTCGTCTTGAACTGGTCAAGGAAGAGCCGCGCACACTGATTTTTTATGAAGCGCCGCATCGCATCCTTGAGTGCCTGCAAGACATGGAGCTGGTGTTCGGTCCTGAACGTCCGGCGTTGTTGGCCCGTGAAATCACCAAAACCTTCGAAACCCTCAAAGGCCTGCCGCTGGCCGAGCTGCGTGAGTTCGTCGAGTCGGACAGCAATCAGCAGCGTGGCGAGTGTGTGGTGTTGGTGGCGGGCTGGTCTGTACCCGAGACCGAGGACGCGGTCAGCAGTGAGGCCATGCGCATCCTCAATCTGTTGCTTGAAGAGATGCCGCTCAAGCGTGCGGCGGCATTGGCGGCGCAAATTACCGGTGAGCGCAAGAATGTGCTCTATCAGGTGGCGCTGGATAAACAGAAGGGCGAGTAAAAACCCGACGCACAGGAGCAGCCAAAGGCGTTTAGCGCTTGTTCTTCGGCCGCTCTGCCGTTAACCTTCGCGGCGGAGAGTCGATTGGACAGTCGCTGCCCTCTATGAAAATTAGGGGGGGGAGGAAAGTCCGGGCTCCATAGGGCGAAGTGCCAGGTAATGCCTGGGAGGCGTGAGCCTACGGAAAGTGCCACAGAAAATAACCGCCTAAGCGCTTCGGCGCCGGTAAGGGTGAAAAGGTGCGGTAAGAGCGCACCGCACGTCTGGCAACAGTTCGTGGCTAGGTAAACCCCACTTGGAGCAAGACCAAATAGGGTCCCAAGGCGTGGCCCGCGCTGGGACCGGGTAGGTTGCTAAAGATGTCCAGTGATGGCCATCGTAGACGAATGACTGTTCAAGACAGAACCCGGCTTACAGATCGACTCTCCACCTTTTTCTCCTCCCTGCTTTAATCATTTAAGCAGGGCGCTGGTAGTAGCATTTTCCCTCCTTCCAGAATCGTTGCCAGAACACTTTCGTAATACCGAAAAAATCTTACTCTTAACAAACTACTTTAACTTTCGAACGCAGCCTTCTGTGCTGATTCAAGTTATTGGGCAAATTCAGCCGTCAGATTGTCGTTACCCCTCCGTTTACCCTCCTAAATCTCAGTTCTGTAAGGCTTTTCCTTTAAACCGCGCCTTGACGGTGCGGTGGCCGCATTCCTATAGTGTGCGCAAGTGGCGGAAAGTGGCATGAAGTGGGTTTTTTGAGCGTAAAACGCTAATATTTGGAGAAACGCTGACGTGTTTCGCGGAGCTAACGCTATCAGTCTCGACGCAAAGGGCCGTCTCGCTATGCCGAGCCGGTACCGTGACGAGCTCGTTTCGCGTAGTTCCGGTCAACTGATCGTCACAATTGATGCCGTTGATCCGTGTTTGTGTGTTTACCCCCTCGATGAGTGGGAAATTATCGAAACCAAACTGCGCGCACTGCCTTCGCTTCGCGAAGAGAACCGCCGCCTGCAACGTTTGCTGATTGGTAATGCCGTCGACCTCGAGCTCGATGGCAGTGGTCGTTTTCTGGTTCCGCCGCGTCTTCGTGAATATGCCAGGTTGGATAAGCGCGCGATGTTGGTAGGCCAACTGAACAAGTTCCAATTGTGGGACGAGGATGCCTGGGATGCGGTTTCTGCCGCTGACCTGGCTGCTATTCAACAACCGGGCGCCATGCCTGATGAACTGCGTGATTTGATCCTGTGACTATTGATAGCGGCTTTAACCACATCACCGTACTGCTTGACGAAGCCGTGGAGGCTCTCGCCGTACGTCCTGATGGCTGCTATCTGGACGGTACGTTCGGGCGCGGCGGGCACAGTCGGTTGATCCTCAGCCAGCTCGGCCCCGATGGTCGGGTCCTCGGATTCGACAAAGATCCTCAAGCGATTGCCACCGGGCAAACGCTAGCGGCCGAAGACGGCCGCTTTGTCGTTGTACAACGCAGCTTTGCCGAGCTGGGTTCGGAAGTGGCCGAACGTGGCCTGCACGGCAAGGTCAGCGGCGTGTTGCTCGACCTGGGCGTGTCTTCGCCACAGCTCGACGACCCTGAGCGCGGCTTCAGTTTCCTCAATGATGGCCCGCTGGACATGCGCATGGACCCGTCCCGCGGGATCAGCGCTGCCGAATTCGTCAACACCGCACCGGTGGAAGAGATCGCCCGCGTATTCAAGGAATACGGCGAAGAGCGTTTCTCCGGCCGCATGGCCCGTGCCGTAGCCGAGCGTCGCGACATCAAGCCGTTCGAGCGCACGGCCGACCTGGCTGAAGTCCTGAAAGTCGCCAACCCGGCATGGGAAAAGGGCAAGAACCCTGCCACCCGTGCGTTCCAGGGCCTGCGTATTCACGTCAACAACGAACTGGGCGACCTGGAAGCCGGCCTCGAAGCCGCACTGGACTGCCTGGAGATCGGCGGCCGTCTGGTCGTCATCAGCTTCCACTCGCTGGAAGACCGCATCGTCAAACTGTTCATGCGCAAGCTGGTAAAAGGCGAAGCCGACAACCTGCCGCGCAACCTGCCGGTCCGTCACGTCGCGTTCGAACCGATCATCAAAATCCATGGCAAAGCGCAGTCCGCCTCCGAGGCCGAACTCAAAGCCAACCCACGTTCCCGGAGCGCTGTCATGCGCGTCGCGGAGAAGCTGCGGTGAGCAAGCTTTTCGCCAAGCCTCTTCCCGGCGGAAGCTTTTTCATGCTGCTGCTGTTTATTGGCGTGCTCGTGTCGGCCATCGGCGTGTCGTACAGCGCCCACTGGAACCGTCAGTTGCTGAACTCGCTGTACGCCGAGTTGAGCGTGCGCGACAAGGCGCAGGCGGAGTGGGGCCGGTTGATTCTCGAGCAGAGCACCTGGACTGCGCACAGCCGTATCGAAGTGCTGGCCACCGAGCAACTGAAGATGCGCATTCCCGGCGCCGCTGAAGTGCAGATGGTGGCGCCATGATGAAACTCGAAGGCGCACTGTTCCCATGGCGTTTCCGCCTGGTGCTGGGCTTGCTCGGCATCATGGTCGCGGCGATTTGCTGGCGTATCATCGACCTGCAAGTCGTCGACCGTGCCTTCCTTAAAGGTCAGGGCGATGCGCGCAGCGTTCGTCACATTCCGATTCCGGCTCACCGTGGTCTGATCACCGACCGTAATGGCGAGCCTTTGGCCGTGAGTACCCCGGTCACCACACTGTGGGCGAACGCCAAGGAAATGCAGCTGGCCAAAGAGAAATGGCCAGCCCTGGCGGCCGCGCTGGGCCAAGACCCTAAAGCCCTGGCCGAACGTCTCGAAGCCCAGGCCAACAAAGAATTCATCTACCTGGTGCGCGGGCTGACTCCCGAGCAAGGCCAGTCCGTGCTCGACCTGAAAGTGCCGGGTGTCTACGGCATCGAAGAGTTCCGGCGTTTCTATCCGGCCGGTGAAGTCACCGCGCACATGGTCGGCTTTACCGACATCGATGACCACGGTCGTGAAGGGGTCGAACTGGCCTACGACGAATGGCTGGCCGGCGTCCCCGGCAAGCGACAGGTCATCAAGGATCGGCGTGGCCGACTTATCAAGGATGTCCAGGTCACCAAAAACGCCAAGGCCGGCAAGCCCTTGGCGTTGTCCATTGACCTGCGTCTGCAATACCTGGCCAACCGCGAGCTGCGTAACGCGATCATCGAGAACGGTGCCAAGGCCGGCAGCCTGGTGATCATGGACGTGAAGACCGGTGAGATCCTCGCCATGGTCAACCAGCCGACCTACAACCCGAACAACCGTCGCAACCTGCAACCGGCGATGATGCGCAACCGCGCCATGATCGACGTGTTCGAGCCGGGTTCGACCATGAAAGCCATTTCCATGAGTGCCGCGATCGAAACCGGGCGCTGGAAACCGAGCGACACCGTCGAGGTGTACCCGGGCACTTTGCAGATTGGTAAATACACCATCAAGGATGTCTCCAAGTCCGAAGGCCCGGTGCTAGACCTGACCGGCATCCTGATCAATTCCAGTAACGTCGGCATGAGTAAGGTCGCGTTCGATATCGGCGGCGAAACCATCTTCCGCCTCGCGCAGAAAGTCGGCCTCGGCCAGGACACCGGTCTCGGCTTCCCGGGCGAACGCGTCGGCAACCTGCCGAACTACCGCGAATGGCGCAAGGCTGAAACCGCCACGCTGTCCTACGGCTACGGTATTTCCGTGACTGCGATCCAGCTGGTCCACGCCTTCTCGGCCCTGGCCAACAACGGTCGTCTCGCACCGCTGACCCTGATCAAAACCGACAAACCAGCGCAAACCACGCAAGTGCTGCCGGAAGCCGTCGCGAAAACCATGCAGACCATGCTGACCCAGGTGATCGAAGCCCCGCGCGGTGTATTCCGTGCGCAAGTGCCGGCGTATCACGTGGGCGGAAAGTCGGGTACTGCGCGCAAGACGTCGGTGGGCACCAAAGGCTATGCCGAGAATTCCTACCGCTCACTGTTCGCCGGCTTCGGCCCGATGAGCGATCCGCGCTACGCAATCGTGGTGGTGATCGATGAACCGACCAAAGCCGGTTACTACGGTGGTCTGGTATCGGCCCCGGTGTTCAGCAAAGTGATGTCCGGGACGCTGCGCCTGATGAACATCACCCCGGACAACCTGCCACCGACGCAAACCGCTAACGCCACACCGGTCGTTCCACTGAAAGCCAATGGAGGGCGCGGCTAATGTCTTTGAGCCTGAACAAGATTTTCGCCCACGCCGGCCGCGATCTGTTGATCCGCGAGCTGACCCTGGACAGCCGTAACGTGCGGGCTGGCGATCTGTTTCTCGCCGTTCCTGGCGGCAAGCTCGACGGGCGCGCGCACATCGCCGATGCCTTGCAACGCGGTGCTGCTGCCGTGGCTTACGAAGTCGAAGGCGCTACCGTTTTGCCGATCACCGACGTGCCGCTGATTCCGGTCAAAGGCCTGGCGGCGCAGCTGTCGGACATCGCCGGTCGTTTTTATGGCGACCCGAGCCGGCACCTGAACCTGGTTGGCGTGACCGGCACCAACGGCAAAACCAGCGTCACGCAATTGGTTGCACAAGCCCTGGATTTGCTCGGCCAGCATTGCGGCATTGTCGGCACCCTGGGTACCGGCTTCTACGGTGCACTGGAAAGTGGCCTGCACACCACGCCGAACCCGATCGCCGTGCAAGCGACCATGGCTGACCTGAAAAAGGCCGGCGCCAAAGCCGTCGCCATGGAAGTGTCTTCCCACGGCCTGGACCAAGGCCGCGTGACCGCGCTGGCATTCGATGTGGCGGTGATGACCAACCTGTCCCGCGATCACCTCGATTACCACGGCACCATGCAAGCCTACGGCGAAGCCAAGGCCAAGCTGTTTGCCTGGAACGATTTGAAGTGCCGGGTGATCAATCTCGACGACGAGTTCGGCCGCCAACTGGCTGCGGACAAACGTGAGTCGCGCCTGATTACCTACAGCCTGGAAGATGCCAGCGCTTACCTGTATTGCCGTGAAGCGCAGTTCGATGACGAAGGCGTGCGCGCCACGCTGGTCACGCCGCAGGGCGAACACCATTTGCGCAGCACCTTGCTCGGTCGTTTCAACCTGAGCAACGTGCTGGCCGCCGTCGGCGCTTTGCTCGGCCTGGACTACGCGCTGGACGAAATCCTCAAGGTCCTGCCGAAACTCGAAGGCCCGGCCGGTCGCATGCAGCGCTTGGGCGGCGGCACTCAGCCGCTGGTGGTGGTCGATTACGCCCACACCCCGGACGCGCTGGAAAAAGTCTTGATGGCCCTGCGTCCACACGCCAAAGGCCGTTTGTTGTGCCTGTTTGGCTGTGGCGGCGATCGCGATCGCGGCAAGCGTCCGCTGATGGCCGAAGTGGTCGAACGTCTGGCCGACGGTGTGCTGGTCACCGATGACAACCCTCGCACCGAAGATCCTTCGTTGATTTTCGATGACATCCGCGCCGGTTTCACCGCTGTGGATAAAGTCACCTTTGTCGCTGGCCGTGGGCAGGCGATTGCCCAGTTGATCGCCAGTGCTTCGGCGGATGACGTGATTGTCCTGGCCGGTAAAGGTCACGAGGACTATCAGGAAATCAATGGCGAGCGTCACGCTTTCTCCGATCTGGTCGAGGCCGATCACGCCTTGACCGCATGGGAGGTGGCCCATGCTTAAAGCGTTGAAGCTGAGTGAGCTGACTGGCGCACTGAATGCACGATTGATCGCGGCCGATGCCACGTTCGATGGCGTCAGTATCGACAGCCGCGCGATCAAACCGGGCCAACTGTTTATTGCCCTGGCCGGTCCGCGCTTCGACGGTCATGACTATTTGAACGACGTCGCCAGCAAAGGCGCGGTTGCCGCTCTGGTCGAGCGCGAAGTCGCCGACAGCGCGCTGCCGCAATTGCTGGTCAAGGACACCCGCCAAGCGTTGGGCCAACTGGGCGCGATGAACCGTGCCGCGTTTACCAACCCGGTCGCGGCGATCACCGGTTCCAGCGGTAAAACCACGGTCAAGGAAATGCTCGCCAGCATCCTGCGCACGCGCGGCCCGGTCCTGGCGACCCGTGGCAACCTGAACAACGACCTCGGCGTTCCGCTGACCCTGCTCGAACTCGCGCCGGAACATACCTCGGCCGTCATCGAACTCGGTGCTTCGCGTCTTGGCGAAATTGCCTACACCGTCGGCATGACCAAGCCGCACGTGGCCGTGCTCAACAACGCCGGGACCGCCCACGTCGGCGAGTTCGGCGGGCCGGAAAAAATCGTTGAAGCCAAGGGCGAGATCATTGAAGGGCTGGAGGCCGATGGCGTCGCTGTGCTCAATCTTGACGACAAGGCGTTCGGCATCTGGAAGGCCCGTGCGGCCAGTCGCAAAGTCCTGACGTTCGCCCTGAACAACCCAAGCGCCGACTTCTATGCCAGCGACCTGGATCGCGATGCGCGCGGTTGCCCGGCCTTCAACCTGCACAGTCCTGAAGGTGTGGAGCGCGTTCAACTGAATCTGCTCGGCACCCATAACGTTACCAATGCCATGGCCGCTGCCGCTGCCGCACACGCCTTGGGCGTGTCGCTGTTCGGCATCGCCACCGGCCTCGGCGCGGTGCAACCGGTCAAGGGCCGCACCGTCGCGCAACTGGCCAGCAATGGCATGCGCGTGATCGATGACACGTACAACGCGAACCCCACCTCCATGTGCGCCGCCGTTGATATACTCGCCGGCTTTTCCGGCCGCACCGTTCTGGTGCTCGGAGATATCGGCGAACTGGGCGATTGGGCAGAGCAGGGGCACCGCGATGTGGGCGAGTACGCCCGCGGCAAGGTTTCCGCGCTTTACGCCGTTGGGCCACTGATGGCTCACGCCGTGAACGCTTTCGGTCCACAGGCCTTTCACTTCAGCACTCAGGCTGAGCTGATCAAGGCCCTGGGCGCCGAGCAAGACACAAACACCACCATTTTGATCAAGGGCTCGCGCAGCGCTGCGATGGAAAACATCGTCGCCGCTTTGTGCGGGTCCAGTCCGGAGAAACATTAATGCTGCTGCTGCTAGCGGAGTATCTGCAACAGTTCTACAAAGGCTTCGCGGTCTTTCAGTACCTGACCCTGCGCGGGATCCTCGGTGTGCTGACCGCGCTGGTTTTGTCGCTGTGCTATGGCCCGTGGATGATCCGCACTTTGCAGAACCGTCAGATCGGTCAATCCGTTCGCCACGACGGTCCACAATCGCACTTGTCCAAGTCGGGCACCCCGACGATGGGCGGTGCACTGATCCTGTCGTCCATCGGCGTCAGCACCTTGCTCTGGGCTGACCTGAGCAACCGTTATGTCTGGACCGTGTTGCTGGTGACGTTGCTGTTCGGCGCTATCGGCTGGGTCGACGACTATCGCAAAGTGATCGAGAAAAACTCCAAAGGCCTTCCAAGCCGCTGGAAATATTTCTGGCAGTCGGTGTTCGGCCTGGGCGCGGCGATCTTCCTTTATATGACCGCTGCGACGCCGGTGGAAACGACCCTGATCCTGCCGATGCTCAAGGACTACAGCATTCCGCTGGGCATAGGCTTCGTCGTTCTGACCTATTTCGTGATTGTCGGCTCGAGCAACGCGGTCAACCTGACCGACGGCCTCGACGGTCTGGCGATCATGCCGACGGTGATGGTCGGCGGCGGTCTTGGCATCTTCTGCTACCTGTCCGGTAACGTGAAATTCGCTGAATACCTGCTGATTCCGTATGTGCCGGGCGCCGGTGAGTTGATCGTGTTCTGCGGTGCCTTGATCGGTGCGGGCCTCGGTTTCCTCTGGTTCAACACCTATCCGGCGCAGGTCTTCATGGGCGACGTCGGCGCGCTGGCGCTGGGCGCGGCCCTGGGCACCATCGCGGTAATCGTCCGTCAGGAAATCGTCCTGTTCATCATGGGCGGCGTGTTCGTGATGGAAACCCTGTCCGTGGTTATCCAGGTTGCTTCTTTCAAGCTGACCGGTCGCCGTGTGTTTCGCATGGCACCCATTCACCACCATTTTGAACTCAAGGGCTGGCCCGAGCCGCGTGTGATCGTCCGTTTCTGGATCATCACCGTGATTCTCGTACTGGTCGGCCTTGCCACCCTGAAGCTGAGGTAGAACGAGTGTCTCTGATCGCTTCTGACCACTTCCGCATCGTTGTCGGCCTCGGCAAGAGCGGCATGTCCCTGGTTCGCTTCCTGGCGAACCGGGGCACGTCGTTTGCTGTGGCCGATACGCGGGAAAATCCACCGGAACTGGCCGCGCTCAAGCGTGACTATCCGCACGTGGAAGTGCGTTGTGGCGAGCTGGACGTCGAGTTCCTGTGCCGTGCCGACGAACTCTACGTGAGCCCCGGCCTGGCGCTGGCGACTCCGGCCCTGCAGGCTGCCGCCGCCCGTGGCGTGAAATTGTCCGGTGACATCGAGCTGTTCGCGCGTAACGCGAAGGCGCCGATTGTCGCCATCAGCGGTTCCAACGCGAAAAGCACTGTCACCACCCTGGTCGGCGAGATGGCGGTGGCGGCGGGCAAGCGTGTCGCTGTCGGTGGCAACCTCGGTACGCCGGCGCTGGATTTGCTCAGCGACGACGTCGAGTTGTACGTGATGGAGTTGTCGAGCTTCCAGCTCGAAACCACCGATCAACTCAACGCCGAAGTGGCGACCGTGCTCAATGTCAGTGAAGACCACATGGACCGCTACAGCGGTCTGCCGGCCTATCACCTGGCCAAGCACCGGATCTTCCGTGGCGCGAAACAGTTTGTGGTCAACCGTCAGGACGCCCTGAGCCGTCCGCTGATGGGCGAGGGCCAGCCTTGCTGGACCTTCGGTTTGAGCAAGCCCGATTTCAAGGCTTTCGGTATCCGCGAAGAAGACGGCGAGAAGTACCTGGCCTTCGAATTCCAGAACCTGATGCCGGTGCGCGAGTTGAAAATTCGTGGCGCCCACAACCAGTCCAACGCGTTGGCAGCATTGGCCCTGGGCCATGCCGTCGGCCTGCCGTTCGACGCCATGCTCTCGAGCCTGCGCACCTTCGCCGGGTTGGAACATCGTTGCCAGTGGGTTCGTGAGCTGGACGGCGTGAGCTATTACAACGATTCCAAAGCCACCAACGTCGGTGCCGCACTGGCGGCCATCGAAGGCCTGGGTGCGGACATCGACGGCAAACTCGTGCTGATCGCCGGTGGCGATGGCAAGGGTGCCGAGTTCAAGGATTTGCGTGACCCGGTGGCAGCCAATTGCCGCGCCGTGGTGCTGATGGGCCGTGACTCCGACTTGATCGGCCAGGCCATCGGCGATGCCGTGCCGCTGATTCGCGTCAGTTCGCTGGATGAAGCGGTTGCCCAATGCCGCGCCGTCGCCGAACCGGGTGACGCCGTGCTGCTGTCGCC
Organism: Pseudomonas sp. GW823-FHT02C02; assembly: GCF_058797635.1. Classification (NCBI taxonomy): domain Bacteria; kingdom Pseudomonadati; phylum Pseudomonadota; class Gammaproteobacteria; order Pseudomonadales; family Pseudomonadaceae; genus Pseudomonas; species Pseudomonas sp. GW823-FHT02C02. Next base: position 128,542 of record NZ_JBXAJV010000010.1, read on the forward strand.
CGCCTGCGCCAGTTTCGACATGTTCAAGAATTACGAAGACCGTGGTCACCAGTTCGTCCGCGCCGTGGAGGATCTGGTATGAGCCTGATGAACATCATCAAGCCTTATCCGTCGCCGATCATCACCGGACGCGGGATCGACCTCGACTTCCCGATGCTCGCCGGTTGCCTGGCCTTGATCGGTCTCGGGCTGGTGATGATTGCCTCGGCGTCGACCGAAGTGGCGGCCGTGCAGTCGGGCAGTGCCCTGTACTACATGATTCGCCACTTGATCTACATCGTGCTGGGCCTGGGTGCCTGCGTCGTCACCATGATGATTCCGATCGCCACCTGGCAGCGCCTGGGCTGGCTGATGCTGCTCGGCGCATTCGGTTTGCTGGTGATGGTGATCATCCCGGGGATCGGCCGTGAAGTGAACGGTTCGATGCGCTGGATCGGTTTCAGTTTCTTCAACGTCCAGCCATCCGAGATCGCCAAGGTATTCGTGGTGATCTACCTCGCCGGTTATCTGGTGCGTCGCCAGAAAGAAGTGCGGGAAAGCTGGATGGGCTTCTTCAAGCCGTTCATCGTGCTGCTGCCCATGGCCGGTCTGTTGCTGATGGAACCGGACTTCGGCGCCACCGTCGTGATGATGGGCGCGGCGGCGGCGATGCTGTTCCTCGGCGGGGTCGGACTGTTCCGTTTCTCCTTGATGGTGGTCCTGGCAGTCGGGGCGGTGGTGCTGTTGATTCAAGTTCAGCCGTATCGAATGGCGCGTCTGACCAACTTTGCCGATCCATGGGCCGACCAGTTCGGTGCCGGCTATCAGTTGTCGCAGGCGTTGATCGCGTTTGGTCGCGGCGAATGGCTGGGCGTTGGCCTGGGCAACAGCGTGCAGAAACAGTTCTACCTGCCGGAAGCCCACACCGACTTCGTGTTCTCAGTCCTTGCCGAAGAGCTGGGTGCCGTGGGTTCCTTGTGCACGGTGGCGTTGTTCGTCTTTGTTTGCGTGCGTGGCATGTACATCGGCTATTGGGCCGAGAAGGCCAAGCAATTCTTCGCCGCCTACATCGCTTATGGCCTGTCGTTCCTGTGGATCGGCCAGTTCCTGATCAACATCGGGGTGAACGTTGGCCTGTTGCCGACCAAAGGCCTGACCCTGCCGTTCCTCAGTTATGGCGGCAGTTCGTTGGTGATTTGCGGTGCCTGTCTCGGCTTGTTGTTGCGCATCGAGTGGGAGAGTCGAACCCACTTGGGCAGCGAAGAGATGGAGTTCCATGAGAGCGACTTCGCCGAGGAGCCGACCCATGGGCGCTAACGTCTTGATCATGGCGGGCGGTACTGGTGGCCACGTGTTCCCGGCGCTGGCGTGCGCCCGCGAATTCCAGGCCCGCGGTTACACCGTGCACTGGCTCGGAACCCCGCGCGGGATTGAGAACGACCTGGTGCCGATGGCCGGTATCGAGCTGCATCGGATCAACGCCACCGGTCTGCGCGGTAAGGGCAAGTTGTCCCTGCTCAAGGCACCGTTCATGGTGCTCAAATCCGTCTGGCAGGCGCGGGCGATCATTCGTCAGCTGCGGCCGGTGTGCGTGGTCGGCTTCGGTGGTTATGTGACCGGCCCCGGTGGCGTTGCAGCCAAACTGGCCGGCGTGCCGGTGATCGTTCATGAACAGAACGCCGTGGCCGGTACCGCCAATCGGTTGCTGGTGCCGTTGGCCGCCCGAGTCTGTGAAGCGTTCCCCGACACCTTTACCCTGTCGGACAGCCGTCGGACCACCGGTAACCCGGTGCGCACCGAGCTGTTCCTCGAAACACAGCGCCCCGCCCTGGCGGGTCGCAAGGCGCGTTTGCTGATTCTGGGCGGAAGCCTGGGCGCAGAGCCGTTGAACAAGTTGCTGCCTGAAGCCCTGTCGCAAGTCGCCCCCGACCTGCGCCCGGAAGTGTTTCATCAGGCCGGCAAAAATCACGATGAAGTGACTGCAGAGCGCTATCGCGCGGCTGGCGTCGAGGCGCAAGTGCAGCCTTTCATCAAAGACATGGCCCAAGCCTATGGCTGGGCCGACCTGGTGGTGTGCCGCGCAGGCGCATTGACCATCAGTGAGCTGGCTGCCGCCGGTCTGCCCTCGATACTGGTGCCATTGCCCCACGCGATCGACGATCACCAGACCCGCAACGCCGATTATTTGGCCCGTGAAGGCGCTGCCTTCCTGATGCCGCAAAGAACGACTGGCGCAGCGGATCTTGCCGCACGCCTGACAGAGGTCCTGATGCAACCACAACGACTCAACGACATGGCCACTGCGGCACGCCGCCTGGCCAAACCCGATGCCACCCGTAACGTGGTCGATACCTGCCTGGAGGTGGCCCATGGTTGAGAAACAGAAAGCCATGCCGCAACCGGAAATGCGCCGCATCCGTCGCATCCACTTCGTCGGCATCGGCGGCGTGGGCATGTGCGGCATCGCCGAAGTGTTGTTGAACCTGGGCTATGAAGTGTCCGGTTCCGACCTGAAAGCTTCGCCTGTGACCGAGCGTCTCGAGTCTTTTGGCGCGCACATCTTTATCGGTCACCGTGCTGAAAACGCCGCTGCCGCTGACGTGCTGGTGGTATCCAGCGCCGTGAACACGTCCAACCCGGAAGTCGCCACCGCGCTGGAACGTCGCATCCCTGTGGTGCCACGCGCAGAAATGCTGGCCGAGCTGATGCGCTATCGCCACGGCATCGCCGTCGCCGGTACGCACGGCAAAACCACCACCACCAGCCTGATCGCTTCGGTGTTCGCGGCCGGTGGCCTGGACCCGACGTTCGTCATCGGTGGCCGCCTGAATGCCGCGGGCACCAATGCCCAGCTTGGCACCAGCCGCTACCTGATCGCCGAAGCCGACGAAAGCGACGCCAGTTTCCTGCACTTGCAGCCGCTGGTGGCCGTGGTCACCAACATCGACGCCGACCACATGGCGACCTATGACGGTGACTTCAACAAACTGAAGAAAACCTTCGTCGAGTTCCTCCACAACCTGCCGTTCTACGGTCTGGCGGTGGTGTGCCTGGACGATCCGGTGGTGCGTGAAATCCTGCCGCTGGTGAAACGCCCGACGGTCACCTATGGCTTCGGCGATGACTGCGACGTGCGCGCCATCAATGTGCGCCAGCAAGGCATGCAGACCTTCTTTACCGTACTGCGCCCTGATCGCGAGCCGCTGGATGTCTCGGTGAACATGCCGGGTAACCATAACGTGCTGAACGCGCTGGCCACCATCTGCATCGCCACCGACGAGGGCGTCAGCGATGAAGCCATCGTCCAGGGCCTGTCCGGCTTCCAGGGTGTCGGTCGACGCTTCCAGGTCTACGGCGAACTGCCGGTCGATGGCGGCAACGTCATGCTGGTCGATGATTACGGTCACCACCCGACCGAAGTCGCGGCCGTGATCCAGGCCGTCCGCGGTGGCTGGCCGGAGCGTCGTCTGGTGATGGTTTACCAGCCGCACCGTTACAGCCGTACCCGCGACCTGTACGACGATTTCGTCAATGTACTGGCCGATGCCAACGTCTTGCTGCTGATGGAAGTCTACCCGGCCGGTGAAGAACCGATTCCGGGCGCCGACAGCCGCAAGCTGTGCAACAGCATTCGTCAGCGCGGTCAGCTCGACCCGATCTACATCGAGCGCGGAGTCGACCTCGCGCCACTGGTCAAGCCGCTGCTGCGTGCCGGCGACATACTGCTGTGCCAGGGCGCCGGTGATATCGGTGGTCTCGCCCCGAAACTGTTGGCCAGTCCGCTATTTGCGGGTGCTGTTGCCGCGCCGACTGTGGGGAAGTTGAAATGACTGCTGCCTACGCCAACCTCGTCTCCACGGTCGCGCCGAAAGACTTCGGCCGCGTCGCCGTGCTGTTCGGCGGCAAGAGTGCCGAGCGTGAGGTGTCCCTGAAGTCGGGCAACGCGGTACTCGACGCGCTGCTGAGCGCCGGTGTGGATGCGTTCGGCCTCGATGTGGGCGATGACCTTCTGCAGCGTTTGCTGAACGAAAAGATCGACCGCGCCTTCGTCATCCTCCACGGTCGTGGTGGTGAAGACGGCAGCATGCAGGGCCTGCTCGAATGCCTGGGTATTCCCTACACCGGCAGCGGCATCCTGGCTTCGGCACTGGCCATGGACAAGCTGCGGACCAAACAGGTCTGGCACAGCCTCGGCATCCCGACGCCACGTCACGCGGTACTGAGCTCTGAGGCCGATTGTATTTCGGCAGCGACGGAACTGGGCTTCCCTTTGATCGTCAAACCGGCCCATGAAGGTTCAAGTATCGGGATGGCCAAAGTGACGTCCGCGTCGGAATTGATCGACGCCTGGAAAGCGGCCAGTACCTACGATTCGCAAGTGTTGGTCGAGCAATGGATTCAAGGTCCGGAGTTCACCATCGCCACCCTGCGTGACCAGGTGTTGCCACCGATTGCCCTGGGCACCACGCACAGCTTCTACGACTACGACGCCAAGTACGTGGCTTCCGATACTCAGTACCGGATCCCGTGTGGCCTGGACAGCACCAAGGAAAAAGAATTGATGGACCTCACGGCGAAAGCCTGTGAGGCGCTGGGTATCGCCGGTTGGGGCAGGGCAGACGTGATGCAGGACGCCGACGGTCAGTTCTGGTTCCTCGAAGTCAACACCGCACCGGGCATGACCGATCACAGCCTGGTGCCGATGGCGGCCCGTGCCGCCGGTCTGGATTTCCAGCAACTGGTTCTGGCGATTCTGGCCGCAAGTATCGAGGCGCGGGGTTAAGACCATGCAAGGCGCACAGCTGAGACATCAGCCCCCTCCAGCACCCGGCCGCAAGCCGGTGCCACGGGGTGCGAGCCGAATGGTGGCCAAAGAGCCGATGTCTGCGCGCCTGCCGAAAGCCAATTTTGGTTTTCTGAAAAGCCTGTTCTGGCCGGTGATGTTGGTTGCGCTGGGGTTCGGCACTTACGAAGGCGCGCAGCGTTTGCTGCCCTACGCCGACCGGCCGATCACCAAAGTCGCTGTGCAGGGTGACTTGAGTTACATCAGCCAGCAGGCGGTGCAGCAGCGAATCGCCCCTTATGTGGCGTCGAGCTTCTTCACCATCGATCTTGCGAGCATGCGCACCGAACTTGAAACGATGCCATGGATTGCCCACGCCGAAGTGCGTCGGGTGTGGCCGGATCAAGTAGTGATCCGCCTGGAAGAACAACTGCCGATAGCCCGTTGGGGCGATGAATCGCTGTTGAACAACCAGGGCCAGGCGTTCACCCCGCGTGAGCTGGCCAATTACGAACATTTGCCACAGCTGTTCGGCCCACAACGGGCGCAACAGCAAGTGATGCAGCAATACCAGGTGCTGAGCCAGATGCTCAGGCCGATGGGCTTCTCGATTGCACGCCTGGAGTTGCGTGAACGAGGCAGCTGGTTCCTGACCACCGGCGCCGGCAGCGCGGGCCCGGGGATCGAACTGCTGCTGGGACGCGGCAAGCTGGTGGAAAAGATGCGCCGCTTCATTGCCATCTACGACAAGACGCTTAAAGAACAGATTACGAACATTGCGCGCATCGATCTGCGCTACGCCAACGGCCTTGCTGTTGGCTGGCGGGAACCTGTAGCGCCCACGACAGCCCAACCCGCTGTCGCGAAGAATTAAGAAGAGGCAGGACCCATGGCAAACGTGCAAAGCGGCAAAATGATCGTCGGTCTCGATATCGGCACCTCCAAGGTGGTGGCGCTGGTCGGCGAGGTCTCGGACGACGGCACGCTCGAAATCGTCGGGATCGGCACTCATCCGTCCCGTGGCCTGAAGAAAGGCGTGGTGGTGAACATCGAGTCCACCGTGCAATCGATCCAGCGCGCGATCGAAGAAGCGCAGCTGATGGCCGGTTGCCGGATTCACTCGGCGTTCGTCGGCGTGGCCGGCAATCACATCCGCAGCCTGAACTCCCACGGCATCGTGGCGATTCGTGATCGCGAAGTCAGCTCCGCCGACCTTGAGCGTGTCCTCGACGCCGCCCAGGCCGTGGCGATCCCGGCTGACCAGCGCGTACTGCACACCTTGCCGCAGGATTACGTGATCGATAACCAGGAAGGCGTTCGTGAGCCGCTGGGCATGTCGGGCGTGCGTCTGGAAGCCAAGGTCCATGTGGTGACCTGCGCCGTCAACGCCGCACAGAACATTGAAAAATGCGTGCGTCGCTGCGGTCTGGAAATCGACGACATCATTCTCGAGCAACTGGCGTCGGCCTATTCGGTCCTGACCGACGACGAGAAAGAGCTGGGCGTGTGCCTGGTGGACATCGGCGGCGGCACCACCGACATCGCGATCTTCACCGAAGGCGCGATCCGTCACACCGCGGTGATCCCGATTGCGGGCGACCAGGTGACCAACGACATCGCCATGGCGTTGCGCACCCCGACCCAGTACGCCGAAGAAATCAAGATTCGCTACGCCTGCGCCCTGGCCAAGCTGGCCGGTGCCGGTGAAACCATCAAGGTGCCAAGTGTTGGCGACCGTCCACCGCGCGAGCTGTCCCGCCAGGCCCTGGCCGAAGTGGTCGAGCCGCGTTACGACGAACTGTTCACGCTGATCCAGGCCGAACTGCGCCGCAGTGGCTACGAAGACCTGATCCCGGCCGGCATCGTGCTGACCGGCGGTACCTCGAAAATGGAAGGCGCGGTCGAACTGGCCGAAGAGATCTTCCACATGCCGGTCCGCCTGGGCGTGCCCCATGGCGTCAAGGGCCTGGACGACGTGGTCCGCAACCCGATTTATTCCACCGGCGTAGGCCTGTTGATGTACGGCCTGCAGAAGCAGTCCGACGGGATTTCGTTCTCGGGCATCAGCAGCCGCGACAGCTACAGCAATGAAGAACCGAAAGCCGCCTTGCTCGATCGCATCAAGAGCTGGGTACAAGGCAACTTCTGACGAAGCAGATTCAAGCGGCAAGCTACAAGCCGCAAGAGCAAGCAGTAAAAGCGACAAGCAGTAAAAGCAGTAGGCGAAAAAACTAGAGAACGTAAAGGAGAGGGAAAATGTTCGAACTCGTAGACAACATCCCCGCAAGCCCGGTTATTAAAGTTATCGGTGTTGGCGGAGGCGGCGGCAACGCCGTCAACCACATGGTCAAGAGCAACATTGAAGGCGTTGAATTCATCTGCGCCAACACTGATGCCCAGGCGCTGAAATCCATCGGTGCGCGGACCATCCTGCAATTGGGTACCGGCGTTACCAAAGGTCTGGGCGCCGGCGCCAACCCTGAAGTAGGTCGTCAGGCCGCTCTCGAAGACCGTGAGCGCATTGCCGAAGTCCTGCAGGGCACCAATATGGTGTTCATCACCACCGGCATGGGCGGTGGTACCGGTACCGGTGCTGCGCCGATCATTGCTGAAGTGGCCAAGGAAATGGGGATTCTCACCGTTGCGGTGGTGACTCGTCCGTTCCCGTTCGAAGGCCGCAAGCGTATGCAGATCGCCGACGAAGGTATCCGTCTGCTGTCTGAAAGCGTCGACTCGTTGATCACCATTCCCAACGAGAAGCTGCTGACCATCCTCGGTAAAGACGCCAGCCTGCTGTCGGCTTTCGCCAAGGCCGACGATGTACTGGCCGGTGCCGTTCGCGGTATCTCCGACATCATCAAGCGTCCGGGCATGATCAACGTCGACTTTGCCGACGTACGGACTGTAATGAGCGAAATGGGCATGGCGATGATGGGCACTGGCTGTGCCAGCGGTCCGAACCGTGCACGTGAGGCCACTGAAGCGGCCATTCGCAACCCGTTGCTCGAAGACGTGAACCTGCAAGGTGCACGCGGCATCCTGGTGAACATCACCGCCGGTCCTGACCTGTCCCTGGGTGAGTACTCCGACGTGGGTAGCATCATCGAAGCCTTCGCTTCCGAGCACGCGATGGTCAAGGTCGGTACCGTTATCGATCCGGACATGCGCGACGAACTGCACGTGACTGTGGTTGCCACCGGTCTGGGCGCGAAAATCGAGAAGCCTGTGAAGGTCATCGACAACACCGTTCACACCTCCATGGCCTCCCAGCCGCAACAATCGGCGCCCGCTCGTCAGGAACAACCGGCGGTAAATTACCGTGACCTGGACCGTCCGACCGTCATGCGCAACCAGGCTCAGGCCGGTGCTGCGACTGCCGCGAAGATGAATCCGCAAGATGATCTGGATTACCTGGACATCCCGGCTTTCCTGCGTCGTCAGGCTGATTGATGGAATGTATCAGGGCTATGAAGGTGATTGGTGTTCAGCAAAGGTCTGGTCTGCTATTATCGCCAGCCTTTGTTGATACCAGTTCGCAATTTGCGCTGAAGCGGCCCAAGCCATGATTAAACAACGCACACTGAAAAATATTATCCGTGCTACAGGTGTAGGCCTGCACTCCGGGGAGAAGGTTTACCTGACCCTCAAGCCTGCACCTATCGACACCGGCATTGTGTTTGTTCGTGCCGACCTCGACCCTGTGGTGCAGATTCCTGCCCGCGCGGAAAACGTTGGTGAAACCACGATGTCGACCACATTGGTCAGTGGCGACACCAAAGTGGATACGGTGGAGCACTTGCTCTCGGCCATGGCTGGCCTGGGCATCGATAACGCCTACGTCGAGCTCTCCGCGTCCGAAGTCCCGATCATGGATGGTAGCGCTGGACCTTTCGTATTCCTGATTCAATCGGCCGGCCTGGAAGAACAGGACGCACCGAAGAAGTTCATCCGGATCCTGCGGGAAGTGACAGTGGAAGACGGCGACAAGCGCGCCACTTTCGTCCCTTTCGAAGGCTTCAAGGTGAGTTTCGAGATCGATTTCGATCACCCGGTTTTCCGTAACCGCACACAAAGTGCAAGCGTGGATTTTTCCAGCACTTCGTTCGTAAAAGAAGTCAGCCGCGCCCGTACCTTTGGTTTCATGAGTGACATCGAGTACTTGCGCAAGCACAACCTCGCACTCGGCGGCAGCGTTGAAAACGCTATTGTGGTCGACGCGGATGGTGTACTGAACGAAGACGGCCTTCGCTATGAAGACGAATTCGTGAAGCACAAGATCCTCGATGCAATTGGTGACCTCTACCTGCTGGGCAATAGCCTGATTGGTGAGTTCAAGGGCTTCAAGTCCGGACATGCATTGAACAACCAGCTGCTGCGCAAGTTGATTGAGCAGACAGATGCTTGGGAAGTCGTGACTTTCGAAGACGCCAGCACTGCACCGATCTCTTACATGCGTCCCGTAGCGGCCGTGTAAGTCAAAAACCTCTCTAGTTTTTAAAGGCTGCCTTCGGGTGGCCTTTTTTTATGCCCGCGGGAAAGAGGTAGACCGAGCGCCATTGTAGGCGCGGGCGGTGCGGCGATCCGACGTGCCCGCAAAGAGGCCAGTAGCGACACCGCAGATTTCAAGCCGTGTCGACCACCCGATTCCGTCCGTTTTCCTTGGCCTGATACAACGCCTTGTCCGCCGCAAACAGCAAACTCTCCAGGCTGATATCCGTCGCTGTCGTCCAGGTGCTGATCCCGATACTGACAGTCATCGGCCCATCAGCTCCCTCAACCAGCGGCAACTGCTCAACGGCCTTGCGGATATTTTCGGCAATCTGCCGCGCACCGGCGCTATCGGTTTCCGCCAGGATCACCGAAAACTCCTCGCCGCCATAACGGGCAGCCAGGTCCGCCGGTCGTCGCACGTGGGCGCTGATAACGTTGGCCAGCGAGCGCAGCGCTTCGTCGCCGGCCTGATGGCCATGGCGGTCGTTGAACGCTTTGAAATGGTCGGCATCAATCATCATCAGTGACAAAGGCATGCCGGAACGTTGAGCGCGAAACCATTCATGGCGCAGGGCCTGATCCAGCGTCCGGCGGTTGGCCAGCCCCGTCAACGCATCGGTGGCGGCCAGTTGCGCCAGTTCGTGTTCGGCATTGTGACGCCGGCGCAATTCCCGGCGCAGCACCCACGTCAGCCACAGCAGGCTCACGCACAAGGCAGCGGTTGCAGAGCTGACCACCACCGCAGTGCGTTTCCAGGCCGAAAAGACTTCATCGCTGGACAGTGCAACGATGACGATCAACGGCAAATTTCCGACCTTGGAAAAGGTGTACAGGCGTTTGTCACGGTATAGATCGGACATGCTGGTGAAGCTGCCGTTGCCTTCTTTGACGATGCGCTGGAAATTGGGGCGGTTACTGAAATCCTTGCCGATCAGCTCTTCGGCCAGGCGTGGTTGCTGGGCCAGGAGAATCCCGTTCTTGCTGATCAGATTGACTGTGCTGTCGCGGCCGATGCTCAAACTGTTGAACAACTGATCGAAGTAACTCAAGCGCATGGCGGCTTCGGCGACCCCCAGAAACTCACCCTGGGGGCCGCTCACCCGTCGACTGAAACTGATACGCCAGTTGTGTTCGGGTGACCTGGCCCGGAAGGGCGGGCTGATGAACATGCCCGGGGCCGGGTTGTTCACGTGCGACTGGAAGTATTCGCGATCAGCGTAGTTGCCTTGCCTGGGTTCCACCGACGCCGAGTCGGCGATCACGTCGCCCTTGTTGTCGAGCAACAAAATGTCGCCCTTGTACGGCGCGGCGGTGGCGCGGTCGAAATAGGCCAGATGGCGAATGGTGGGAGAAACGCTCTTGAGATCTTCTCGCCGGGAGGCGGCGATCAAACCCAGCAGGGAAATATCATAGAGTTCGACATTTCGCAGCACATCGGCGTCGATCAATTGCACGATGTTGTTGGCGGCGCGAGCGGCGGACAACTCGGCGTTGGCGCGTTCACGGATCAGCAGGAAGGTCACAATGCTGAATATCGCAATCACCAACAGCACACTGCCGAGAGTCAGAAGTTGCTCCGATCGTGTCGAGCTGATCGGATGTTGAGATTTCTCATTGCTCACACTCATGGTTCTGACTTCTGCAAATAAGGCGTTATAAAAGTTTTTTACAAGAATCGGGCAGAGTTCCAGAAACCGGTCGCGTCCAGAGCGCTTGTATAAATGCCGGATAAAAAAAAGGCCAGCAAAAAAATGCTGGCCTTTTGCTTAGTGAAGCTTAGAAGACATTGAGCGGGTAGTCGACGATCACCCGGTATTCATCGGTGTCCTGATCCAGCGCGCCATAGCCATTGCCACCGCGGTTGGTGGCCCATTGCATGCGCACCGCCAGATCCTTGGCCTTGCCGCCCTGGATCACGTACTTGAGATCGATGTCGCGCTCCCAGTGCCTGGCGTTTTTGCCGTCGGCGCTGTACCACGAGGCGTAGCCGCGGCTGTCCGGATCGACTTTGGTCAGGTCCAGCTCGCCTCGGGAGTAGGACAGCGCCGAGGTCAGGCCGGGCAGGCCGAGACCGGCAAAGTCGTAGGCGTACTTGAGTTTCCACGAGCGCTCGTTCGGGCCGTTGAAGTCAGAATACTGCTGGGAGTTGTCGAGGAAGACGCTGTCGCCCTGGCTGATGTAGTCGAACGGCGTGTTGCCGTTGACTCGCTGATACGCCGCCGTAACGCTGTGAAAGCCCACGCCGACGGTGAAATGCAGGCTGTAGGCGTTGTTGTCGATGTTACCCAGCAGCGCATCGCCGGTGTCTTGCGTGTGATAGAAATGCAGGCCCGGGTTGAGGCTGACCAGGTCGTTCAGCGCGTAGGTGTAATCCAGGTCGTAGTAGTACTGGTTCCAGATGTCCTTGAGTTCGGAGGCGTACAGGCTGCTGGTCAACCCCGGCAGACCGCTCCACGCCACACCGGCCCAGTTCAGGTGCTGACTGTCGTCACCGTCTGCCAGGCTGCCGTAGGAGGTGCCGATGCGGGTGTGACCGCTCTGGTTGTACGGCTTGGTGAAGCTCGCCTGGCCACCTTCGATCAGGAAGCCGTCGAAGCTGTGGTTGGTCAGGCTGACCCCACGAAAGGTCTGCGGCAACATGCGGGTTTCGCCGCCGGCAATTACCGGGTTGGTGAGGAATAGGTCGCCGGCCTTCAACTCGGTATCAAAAGCACGCATTTTCAGCGTGCCACCCGCCGTTGAGAACGACCCAGGCGCTTTGCCGTTGCCATCGCTGATCGGCAGGATGCTCGAACCATCCGTGCCGCCACCGCCGTCGAGCTTGAGCCCCAGCATGGCGTGGGCGTCAACGCCGAACCCGACGGTGCCCTGGGTGAAACCCGATTCAAAGAGACCGAGGAAACCCTGACCCCACTCGATGTTGTCGTCCGTCTGCTGCAGGCGGTTGCGGTTCATGTAGTAGTTACGGACATTAAGGTTGAGGCTCGAACCTTCGACAAAACCTTCCTGACTGGATTCGTCGGCGGCGTAGGCGGCGGGGGTCATCGTTGCAGCGATTGCAATGAACAGCGGGTTGAAACGGAGAGGGAAACGCACTTGCGGTAAAGCTCCTTGGTCAACTAAACACTTCATACTCTTGAAGTGAAAAATATTTCTTGTCAGTGAAGACGAACTGGACGGCGTTTAAACCACAACGAAAAAAAGCCGCTGATAGCAGCGGCTTTGAAGACAACTTTTCAAAGGGAAGAGCCGATGAAAAGTGTCGAGGGAAAAGGAGCAAACGGGTCGGATCAGCTGTCTTTCTCAACCCGTGGTTGGCTTGAAGACATAGATGCTTGAGGGGTTTGCGCAGCCTCTTTAGCCTTGGCTGTCATTTCGCCCTGATGCTCTTCATACGAAGCGGCGCGTGCGGCATTGTGCGCGACGAAGGCCGGCGATTCTTCAGCCACGGCGAACGGAGACAGGAACAAAGAGGACAAAACGAAAGCGCTGGCAATACCCATAGTGTTGGACATCTTTAAAACCTTCTTGCTTGGCAAGTGCTGTTTGGTGCGGCAAAGATAAGGGGGATTGGACAGGGGAAAAAGAGCGGATTCATGAAAGGACTGTTGCGCTAAAAGCAACAGTAGCCGGCAGCGGGAAATGGCTTTTGTGGTGAGGGAGCTTGCTCGCGCTCGACTGCGCAGCAGTCGCAAACAACCCCCCGATTTTCCTGAGGAACCTGAGTGGCTGATTGGGGGGCTGCTACGCAGCCCAGCGCGAGCAAGCTCGCTCGCCACAGGGAAGGGTCTAGACCGGGAGGTGGATGCCGAAGGTGTTCATGCCGTGATCACTGCGCACAAACACATCCCCGCCATGCATCAGCGCAATCGCCTTGACGATCGCCAACCCCAGCCCATGGTTATTCCCGCTGTTGCTGCGCGATGCGTCGACGCGATAAAAACGCTCGAACAATCGAGGCAAATGCTCGTTGGCAATCGGCGACCCGGGGTTGGCCACGCCGATGCTCACCTGGTGCTCCTCGACCTCGATCCGCACCTCAATCACCTGCCCGGGCCCGGTGTGTTGCACCGCGTTACTCAGCAAATTGATCAACGCCCGGCGCAGATGCGCAATCTCGATCCGCACCTGCGCATCTCCACTGACTTGCACCTGAACCTGCGCATCCTCAAGAATGAAATCCAGGTATTCAAGAGTCGTGGCCACTTCGTCGGCCAGCGAGGTGGAAGTCAGTTTGGTCGCCTTGCTGCCCTGATCCGCGCTGGCAAGAAATAGCATGTCATTGATGATCGAACGCAGCCGTTCCAGCTCTTCGAGGTTCGATTGCAGCACTTCGAAGTAGTGTTCCGCCGAGCGTCCACGGGTCAGCGCGACCTGGGTCTGGCCGATCAGGTTGGTCAGCGGCGAGCGCAGTTCGTGGGCGACGTCGGCGTTGAACGACTCAAGCCGCGAATAGGCCTGCTCGACTCGCTCCAGTGTGGAGTTGAACGAATTGACGAACTGATTGAGCTCCGGCGGCAGCGGCGATAAGCGCAAACGCCCGGAACGCAACGGCGGTGCCAGGCGTTGGGCTTCCTGCGACAACTTGATCAAGGGTTTGAGGCCAATTCGCGCCACCCAATAACCCAGCGCCGAGGCCAGCAACACGCCAATAATTGCCAGGCTGATCAGCGCGATCAGCAGATGATGCTGGGTCTGGAAAAACGTCTCGGTGTCGATACCGATCATGAAACGCAGCGGCGGCCGTTGATCCTTGGCCGGGAACTGGCTGACCAGCACTTTCAGCGGATAAGGCTGGTCCGGCAACGTCATGTCGCGCATCCCCAGCGGCCCTTCGGCAAAGGCGCGGATCTGCGGTGTCAGGTTGCCGTACTCGTAGTGAGGGTCGCCGCTGATGATCCAGAAACTGATGCGCTTGTCTTCTTCGCCGAGCAACTTGAGCTTGTTGTTGATCTTCACCCAATGCTCCGGCGTGCCATATCGTCCGACGGTGGATTCGAGCACGCTGTAACGCGCGTCCAGCTCCGCCTCGGGCAGCAAACCCAGGCCTTTGTCGACCTGCTGGTACAAGGCCCAGCCGATCAACAGGAACACCAGCAGCGCCACCAGCGTGAACATCCCGCTCAGGCGCAGGGCAATCGAATTACTGGACACCGCGGCTCTCCAGCACATAACCCATGCCCCGGATCGTGTGCAGCAGTTTTTCGTCGAACGGCCCGTCGAGCTTGGCCCGCAGGCGTTTGATCGCGACTTCTACGACGTTGGCGTCGCTGTCGAAATTGATGTCCCAGACCATCTCGGCAATCGCCGTTTTCGAGAGGATTTCACCTTGCCGGCGGGCCAAAACGCTGAGCAGCGAGAACTCCTTGGCGGTCAGGTCCAGGCGGGTGCCGGCGCGGGTGGCCTTGCGGCTGATCAAATCGATCCACAGGTCGGCGATGCTCACTTGCACGGGTTCGTGGCCGCCGCTGCGCCGGGTCAGCGCTTGCAGGCGCGCCACCAGTTCGAGGAAGGAAAACGGCTTGCCGAGGTAATCGTCGGCCCCGTCGCGCAAGCCTTTGATGCGGTCTTCGACCCGCTCGCGGGCGGTGAGCATGATCACCGGGGTTTGCTTGCGCGCACGCAGCGCGCGCAATACACCGAAGCCGTCGAGGCCCGGCAGCATGACGTCGAGGACGATCACCGCGTAGTCGCTTTCCAGCGCCAGGTGCAGGCCTTCGACGCCGTCGCGCGCCAGGTCCACGGTGTAACCCTGTTCCGTCAGGCCGCGGTGCAGATAGTCCGCGGTTTTTTCTTCGTCTTCGATAATCAGAACGCGCATGACCCCGCCTCAGTCTGTGGTTGCCAGCGCCGGCATCGGTGCGGGTTTGGGCTTATGGAAAAGCCGCTCAAGCCACAAGTATATGACCGGAGTGGTAAACAGCGTCAGCGCCTGGCTCACCAGCAAGCCGCCGACCACCGCGATGCCCAATGGCTGGCGCAGTTCGGCGCCGGTGCCGTAGCCGAGCATCAACGGCAGGGCGCCGAGCAGGGCGGCGAGGGTGGTCATGATGATCGGCCGGAACCGCGTGATACAGGCCTGGTAAATCGCCTCTTCCGGCGGCAAGCCACGATTGCGCTGGGCATCGAGAGCGAAGTCGATCATCAGGATGCCGTTTTTCTTGACGATGCCGATCAGCAACACCAGCCCGATCAGCGCCATGATCGAAAAGTCCTGGCCGCAGATCCACAGCATGATCACCGCGCCAAGCCCCGCCGATGGCAGCGTTGAAATAATGGTCAACGGATGGACGAAGCTCTCGTAGAGCACGCCGAGAATGATATACACCGCCACCAGCGCCGCCAGGATCAACCACGGCTGGCTGGCCAGCGAACTCTGGAACGCTTGCGCCGCGCCCTGGAAGTTGCCGCTCATGGCGGCCGGCATGCCGATGTCGGCCTTGGCCTGGTTGAGCATGATCACTGCATCGCCCAACGCCACGCCAGGCGCCAGGTTGAACGACAAGTTGGCGGCCGGGAACATGCCGTCGTGGGCAATAGACAACGGGCCAACCGTTGGCGCATCGAATGTCGCCAGGGCCGACAGCGGCACCATTTCCCCGCTCAGCGGCGAGCGCAGGTAGAAATAATTGAGGCTTGCGGCCTTGCCGCGTTGCTGGGTGTCCAGTTCCAGGATCACGTTGTATTGGTTGATCTGGGTCTGGAATTCATTGATCTGCCGTTGGCCGAACGCATCGTACAGCGCTTCATCGACATCACTGGCGGTCAGGCCGAAACGCGCGGCGGCGCTGCGGTCAATACTGATGTGGGTGATGCTGCCTCCCAGTTGCAGGTCGTTGGAAATATCGCGGAACGCCGGGTTGGCGCGCAGTTTTTCGGTCAGGCGTTGGGTCCAGGTGCTGAGCGTTGCGCCGTCGTTGCTCTTGAGCACGTATTGATACTGGGCGCGACTCGGGCCGGAGCTGAGGTTGATGTCCTGGCCGGCGCGCAGATAGAGCACGATGCCCGGGACTTTCATCAGTTTCGGACGGATCCGGTCGATGAACTGGCTGGCCGAGACGTCGCGGTCGCCGCGTTTTTTCAGGGAAATCCAGAAGCGGCCATTGGCGATGGTCTGGTTACTGCCCGAGACCCCGACCGAGTGGGAAAACGCCGCAACCGCTGGGTCTGCGGCGACGATTTCGGCCATCGCCAGGTGTTTTTTCACCATGTCGCCGTAGGAAATATCGGCGGCGGCTTCGGTGGTGCCGAGGACAAAACCGGTGTCCTGCACCGGGAAGAACCCTTTGGGAATAAAGATGTAACCGGCCACCGCCAGGCCCAGTGACAGAAAGAAAACCCCGATCATCAGTTTCTGGTGGGCGAGGGCGCGGCGCAGCAGTTTTTCATAACCTGTCAGCAAGCGTTCGCCAAACGTGGGTTTGCTGTGGGCGTGATGCACCGGGGCGCGCATGAACAGCGCGGCCAGGGTCGGCGCCAGCGTCAGCGACACCACCACCGAAATCATGATGGTCGAAGTGGCGGTCAGGGCGAATTCCTTGAACAGCCGCCCGACCACGCCACCCATGAACAGCAACGGAATGAACGCCGCCACCAGCGAGAAGCTGATCGAAACCACGGTAAAACCGATCTCGCCGGCACCCTTGATCGCCGCCTCGCGCATGCCGTCGCCGGCCTCCAGGTGGCGGTGAATGTTCTCCACCACCACAATCGCATCGTCGACCACAAACCCCACGGCCACCACGATTGCCACCAGCGTCAGGTTGTTCAGGCTGAAACCCATGATGTACATCAGGGCGAAACTGGCGACCAGCGACACGCCCAGTACGGCGGACACAATCAGGGTCGCCGACCATTGGCGCAGGAACAGCGCCATCACCGCCACCACCAGCATGATCGCGATCAGCAGGGTAATTTCCACTTCATGCAGGGAGGCGCGGATGGTCTGGGTGCGGTCGACCAGCACCTTGACCTGCACCGAGGCCGGCAGCATGGCTTCGAGGCCGGGCAGGGCGGCCTGGATGCGATCAACGGTTTCGACGATGTTGGCGCCCGGCTGCCGGGAAATCACCAGGTTCACCCCGGGTTGATCACCGGCCCACGCCTGAACGTAGGCATTTTCTGAACCGTTGACGACTTTAGCGACATCCTTGAGGTGAACCGGGGCACCGTCCTTGTAGGAAACGATGAGCTGGTTGTATTCCTCGGGGTGGAACAATTGGTCGTTGGTCGACAGTGTCGAGATACTCGACTCACCGTACAACGCACCTTTGGCCAGGTTGAGGCTGGTTTGCTGGATCGCCAGCCGAATGTCCGCCAGGGTCAGGCCGATGGCCGCGAGTTTGTCGGCCGAGACTTGAACACGGATTGCCGGACGTTGCTGGCCGGTGATGTTGATTTGGCCTACGCCGTCGATCTGACTGATCTGACGCGAGAGCAGGGTTTCCACCAAGTCACTGAGTTCGGTGCCGGGCATCAAGGTTGAGTTGATGCTGAGAATCAGCACCGGGCTATCGGCCGGGTTGACCTTGCGCCACGTCGGCAGGTTCGGCATGTCCTTGGGCAGCTTGCCGGCGGCGGTGTTGATTGCGGCCTGCACTTCCTGGGCGGCGGTGTCGATGCTTTTGTCGAGGGTGAATTGCAGGGTCAGGTTGGTCGAGCCCAAGGCGCTGCTCGAGGTCATCTGGGTCACGCCGGGGATGGCGCTGAATTGCACTTCAAGCGGCGTGGCCACCGACGACGCCATGGTTTCGGGGCTGGCGCCGGGCAATTGTGCGGCGACTTGAATGGTCGGGAATTCGGCTTCCGGCAGCGGCGCAATCGGCAGGCGCGGGAAGGCGATGACGCCGAGCAACACCAGGGCAAAGGTCAGCAGGATCGTCGCCACCGGATGATCGATGCACCAGGCTGAGACAGAACCGTGGCCCTTCATGGCTTCGACTCCGATTGCACCACTTGCGGCGGCTCGGTCATTACCTGCACGGTCGAGCCGGGTTTGAGCCGCGACTGGCCGTCGCTGACCAGCACGTCACCCGGTTTTACGCCTTTGATGATGTCCTGGCCGCTGCCTTGGTAGACCATTTGTACGGTGACGGTTTCGACCTTGTCGCCGTTGACGCGGTACACGAAATGTTGATCGAGGCCACGCTGTACGACAGTGGGCGGGACCACCAGCGCATCTTTATCCAGGGCGGTCTGAATTTTTACCGTCACCAGCAGGCCCGGCCAGAGCTTCTGCCCGGGATTGTTGAATTCCGCCTTGGCGCGGATGGTCCCGGTGTTGGCGTTGATCTGGTTGTCGATCAGGGTCAGGTGCCCTTCGCCCAGCAGGTTGCCGGTTTCGCCGTCGGTGTCGGCGCCGATATAGGCCTTCACTTGTGCGCGCTCGGGGTCGCCGATCAGGCCTTGCAGGGTAGGCAGCATTTGTTGCGGCAGGGAAAACTCGACGGCGATCGGGTCAATCTGGGTCACGGTGAACAGGCCCAGGGTGTCGGTCATGCGCAGGAAGTTGCCTTCGTCCACCGTGCGAATACCGACGCGGCCGGTGACCGGGGAGCGAATCTGTGTGTAGGAAAGCTGCACCTGAGCGGCGTCGATTGACGCCTGATTGCCTTGGGCGGTGGCTTTGAGCTGGTTGACCAGGGCTTGTTGCTGGTCGTAGGTCTGCTTGGATACGCCGTCATCGACGCTGAGCAGTTTGTAGCGCTTGAGGTTGATCAGCGCGACTTGCAGTTGCGCCTGGCTTTCGCCGAGTTGTGCCCGAGCCTGGTCGAGGCTGGCGCGGATCGAGCGGTCGTCGATGGTGGCGAGCAGGTCGCCTTGTTTCACCAATTGGCCTTCTTTGACCAGGATTTTGGTGAGGATGCCGTCGATTTGCGGGCGGACTACGACGCTGTGCAGGGACAGGACCGAGCCGATGCCGGTGACGTAGCGGGGGACGTCTTTTTCGGTGACGCTGACGACTCGAACCGGGATCGCTGTGGGCGCGGCGAGTTTGGCGGTGGCGGGTTTGGTGGCGTACCACGCGCCACTCGCTGCCAGGGCGATCAGCAGGCCTGCGATCAAGGCGGTTTTTTTCTGGGTTCGCATGCGAGTGGGGGCGCCGGGCTAGGTGGTCGGGAGTCGGGTCGGGTTTATACCTTCCTTTATAAACCTGTTCGGCGGTCAGGAAGGTGACTGCTAACTGACGGCGCTGTCAGTTTGGGCTTGGCGGCCTGGTAGCCGACCATGCTGCTGTTGATGGCGTACATATCCATTCCTGCGGTAACGGTTGCTGGCGGTTTCGCTCTTACAGCGACTCACTTTTCCAAACGCCGAAAAGTAAGCAAAAGGCTTCGCCCCAGCGTCCGGCCCCTCGCCTGGGCTCGGCGTACCCTCGCTCCGGCATTCATCTGGGGGCATCGCCTCCGGTCGGCTTCGCTTCGACCTCCTCTCGATGTGTGCGGCTTCGCCGCACGGCGCTACGCGCCCACCCCCCAGATGAACGCCTCCACTCAGCCTCCCGAAGGGGCGGGCAGATCAAGATCAAAAGCAGGCGAGCTAACGCTCGGCCTAATGAGTGGGGAAAAGCGAAGCGTGTACACCGAACCCCTTGTAGGAGCGAGGCTTGCCCGCGAAGGCGGCCTGACAGCCGACCAATTTCTTGCAGACGTGCATCGTTCCACTGTAGGAGCGAGGCTTGCCCGCGAAGGCGGCCTGCCAGCCGACCAATTTCTTGCAGACGTGCATCGTTCCACTGTAGGAGTGAGCCTGCTCGCGATAGCGGTCTGCCAGCCGACCATTTTCTCTCTACTGCCCCCGATTGATCGTTCCCTACGCTCCGCGTGGGAATGCCGCCCGGGACGCGCTGCGTTCCATTTTTGTGTTGAACGATGTGTAAAAAACACAGCGTTTTCCCACGCATTTTTCAGGTTGCCGGGTAGGAAGCGTGTTCTCTAACCTTTGGCTGTCGCTGAAAACTCAGCGACCGGGAGTGAGATTCCGGCTGAACAATTGGAAACCAGCGCAAGGCCCCCCATAATTGCCGCCAGCTTACCCGCTGCCTGCAAGTTTTTTATGGCGGCTGTGTGCGGGCAGACTTCGGTCTGGCCGGGTTCCTTTTGCCGGTAATCTCACACCGCACATAGCTGCCACCTTTGCTCCGAGTGAGATCGGAAATTGATGGCTCCAACATCAAAAGGAAATTTGCATGGATAAGTTAATCCCCGATCCACCCATCAACACCACCACACCCCGCGACGAAACCACCCAGGCCGAATCGCTCATCAAAGACCACGAAGCCATGAAGCGCGCGCTCGATTACTACCTCGATCCCCCCGAGCGCTACATCGAAAAACCGCGCCGGCCGAGCACGATGTTTGTGGTCGATCCTGATGTTGATTCTGAAAGTCTGTTGGCCCATGCCTGTGAGTCGTTGGCGTCGGCGAGTGTGATGAGCAGTGATTTTGCGACGAGTCTGGAGGGGCCGCAGCGGCATACGCTGATGGCGATTCAGCAGGTCATCATGCTGGCGGAGTTGGCGGTGAATCGGGTGTTGGATAGGGTTGAGGTTCCCCGGTAGATAGCATTCGGTCTGATTGACCGCGTGAACGTTCTTCGCGGGCAAGCCTTGCTCCCACAGGTGCGGGGGTTGCTCGCGATTGGCACAAAACCCGACGGACTCGCTTGCGGCGTGAAGCTTGCGGCTCTGGACACAGGTATACTGCCGCTCTTTCGCGGCTCGCTGACCGGGCCCGACTTTTTGCATCACCCCGGAGCTTTCATGACTTCCCCGACACAACCGCCGGTTGCCGACGCTTTGAGCGACGACCCGGCAGACCTGCCAGACAGCGTCGACTCCAGCGCAGACAGCGAAACCAAAGCCGCGATCCCGGCGTTCAAGTTCCCGTTCAAACCGGGTGATTTGGCCGCTGCGAAGAATGCCAGCCAGCCTTGGTACAAGAATGGCGCGAAGAATGGCCATACCAAGACGCCAGGGGCTGCGCCTCCAGGGACTCGTCGGTCGATGGGTAAACGCTGAGTTTCAAACGCTGCAGTGCCTGATCAATCGCCTTCGCGAGCAGGCTCGCTCCCACAGTAGATCTCAACAGGACACAGATTTTGTGTACGACGCAGATCAATGGTGGGAGCGAGCCTGCTCGCGAAGGGGCCATAACAGGTTGAACAGCCCTGGAATCAAGCCACCCGCAACGAAATAAACGCATAGTTCACCGGCGCTTCCGTCGCCACCATCGCCCCGGCCGCCTGCACTTGCACGGCGATGTCTTCCCCTGACACATGAAACTGCCAATCACTGCCTGAACCCGCCAGCGGCTGCGCGGCAACCTGGTCGATGGCGGTGGCAAACGCCTTCATATCCGGCAGATAAGCCGTAAATCCATCCCCCTTCAACGCTGTCGTCCGAATCCCCAGCAGCCCGCAAATCGCATCCTTGGTCTGAATGTCATCGCGATCCGCCTGGCGCGAACGCTGGATCAATCCCGCGAGCTCCTGATCCACCAACTTACCCCCGATGATCAAGTCCGGGCCCTGTTCCCACGATTCGGGCGGGCATTCTTTCACTGCGGTGTTCAGCGCAATGTGCGGATTGATTTCCATCGGGTAGATGCGGCACACCAGCGGGCGGCGTTCGTAGATTCGGCAGAGGTTGTCTTCGTCAAGATTCCGGCAGGGACCGACGTTGTAGGCGGCAAAAGTGATCGCCACGTAAGCCTCGGACGTGCCGCTTCGAACCACTGCTGAGCGACGTTCGGCGTGTTCGCGTTGCTGCACGGGAAGGCCCAGGCCGTTGCCGAGGAAACCTTCCACCAGCACGATCACCTGACCGCCGTCGGCCGCCCACATGCGGGCTTCGGCCAGGGTCAGGGGCACGTGGTGGTCGTTGCAGCATTTGCCGCAACCTACGCAGGAAAATGTCGTATTCATTGAGCGGCCGGTCGCTTCCGAGGGCATGGAACGGCGCCAGAAAGACACCGCGAAGGCTCGGGTCGAAGCAAGTTATGCGCCAGTCACTGGGTTTTGGCGGTGGGGCGGATGGAGTCCCATTCGGTCACGTAGGCGGTTTTGCTCTTTTTGTTGTACAGGCACAGTTCGGTGCCTTGCTGGCCTTTCATGTGTTTTTGCGGGTATTGGCCTTGCATCAGGAGCGCGGTGTAGTCGACCCGGTCGTCGAACTGCGCGGCGGTGCCGACGGGTTTGGCGTTTTTCAGGCCGCTGGCTTTGGTGCAGCTGGCGAGCACGGCTTTGTCGTAGGCGGCCCAGGCGTCGGGACTGGAGGCGTGGGCTTGGGTGGCGAGGGCGGTAAGGCAGAGCAAGGTCAGGGTGGCGGTTTTCATAAGTCAGGCATCCTTGGGCATTGAGTTGGCCGAGGGGAGAGTATGCCTGATGGTATTGGGTTGAATGTGTCGGCCCCATCGCGAGCAGGCTCGCTCCCACAGTAGATCTTCACCAGACACCGATTTTGTGTACGACAAAAAAACATTGTGGGAGCGAGCCTGCTCGCGATGGCGGTGTATCAGACTGGGACCAATTCTCGGCGGACTACATACATCCCGGCGCTTTCATACAGCCGCTGCGCCCGAAGGTTGTCTTCCAGTACTTTCAAATCCACATAACCTTCCCGGCGGTCCTGAAACACCTGGAACGCGTGGAGCAGTAATGCGCGACCAAGCCCGCGTCGCTGTGCCCGTGGGTGCACCATCAACTTCTTGATGTAGGCGCTGGTCCAGCACTGCGCCACGCCGACGATCCCTTCGGCATCTTGAGCGATGAAGCAGAGCGTGGGGTCGTATTCAGGATCGGTTTCAAAACGTCGCTGCCAGATCGCCAATTCCGGCACACGACCACCGCCTTCCAGGTGACCCAGTTCCATCACGTGATGGACGGCTTGGGCGACTTCGGGACGGTACTCGATCAATTCAATGCCGACCGGCCACGTGATTGCGGGCACCGCCTCGGCAAGGTTGCGCCGCATCAGCAAGCAAAAGCCTTCAGCCATGACTCAGTGACCTTGTTCGGCGACGGCCTTGGCCGCTTCGATCAGGCACCGGGTCAGTTCTGGCGAGGAGAACTTGGTCAGCACCGCGTTGGCCCCGGCCAGACGCGCTTTCTCACTGTTCATCGCGCTGTCCAGCGATGTGTGCAGCAACACATAAAGGTGCGAGAAGTCCGGCGTCTCGCGCAGGGTGCGGGTGAACGCGTAGCCGTCCATCTCCGACATTTCGATGTCCGAGACGATCAGGTTGATCTGCTGCGCCGTGCCTTGCAGGTCCAGCAGGCAGTCGATGGCTTCCTTGGCGCTGCGGGCGGTGTGGCATTGCAGGCCGAGGTTGCGCAAGGTGTGAACCGATTGCTGCAGCGCGACCTGGCTGTCGTCGACCACCAGGATCCGAGCGTTACCCAGCACTTCGGCGTCTTCCATGCTCAGTTCGGTCGGGGCCATTTCGATCTGCGCCGGGGCGATGCCGTGGATGACCTTTTCGATGTCCAGCACTTGCACCAGGGTGCCGTCGACCGAGGTCACGCCGGTGATGTACGAGCGCACGCCGCCGGAGCCGAAGGGCGGCGGGCGGATGTCGGTGGTCAGGCAGTGGACGATCTTGCTCACGGCCTGAACGTGCAGGCCCTGTTTGGAGCGGCTGACGTCGGTGACGATCAGGCAGCCACCATTCGGGTCTTCCAGTGGCCGCTCGCCGATGGCGCGGCTGAGGTCGATCACCGACAACGAGGCGCCGCGCAAGGTGGCAATACCTTTGACGTGTGGGTGCGACTCCGGCAGCTTGGTCAGCGGCGGGCAGGGGATGATTTCGCTGACTTTCAGCAGGTTGATTGCCATCAGCTTGCCGCTGCGCAAGGTAAACAGCAGAAGCGAAAGTGAGTCTGCGCGGGCTTTGGTGGTGGACATAAAAACCTTCTGTGGAAAAAGGTGATGGGCGAGTAAAAAGTCGCCAAAAACTATTGATGCCGGGTTATCGACTTGTTGGGGGCAGGCTTTAGGCTAAATACCCATTCCCGGCCCAACGGCGAACCCTGTGGCGAGGGAGCTTGCTCCCTCTGGAGTGCGAAGCACTCCCGATCAGGTGATGTGTGTTATCAGACTATCCGCATTTTCAGGTTTTGCGGCTGCTTCGCAGCCGAGCGGGAGCAAGCTCCCTCGCCACAGTGGGGGGTTATTTCATCCCTAGGCGCTTGGCCATCCTCCCGAGGTTCGCCCGATCCAGGCCCAACTCGCGCGCCGCGC
Organism: Pseudomonas sp. GW823-FHT02C02; assembly: GCF_058797635.1. Lineage (NCBI taxonomy): Bacteria > Pseudomonadati > Pseudomonadota > Gammaproteobacteria > Pseudomonadales > Pseudomonadaceae > Pseudomonas > Pseudomonas sp. GW823-FHT02C02. The sequence goes on from NZ_JBXAJV010000010.1 coordinate 153,033, forward strand.
TTGCCCAGTTGTCGTGGTGCCGTTCCAGGCAAGCGCTGATCAATTGGCGCTGATAATTTTCGGTAGCCTCTCGCAAATCCCCCGACACCAATGCCATCGGGGCCGCCGCCGGTTGCTCGGCGACCACTTCGATGCTGCCATTGGGCAAATCCAGATCCGCCGCACTCAAACTCAGAATCTTCGGCCGTACCTTGCAGTTACCCAGCGCTTTCAAGGCACTGCGACCAATCAAGTGCTCCAGCTCCCGCACATTCCCCGGCCAGTCGTATGCCAGCAATGCCACTTGCGCGTCGCTGTTCAGGCGCAGGCTGTTAAGGCCCATCCGCGAGCGGTTCTGTTCCAGGAAATAACCGCTGAGCAGCAACACATCGCGCCCGCGATCGCGCAGGGCCGGTACCAGCAGCGGGTAAACGCTCAAACGGTGATAGAAGTCGGCACGGTAGCGGCCGCTGCGCACTTCTTCGGCCAGGTCGCGGTTGGTTGCTGCGATCAGGCGCACGTCCACCTGATGTTCTTTATCCGACCCCAGGCGCTGCAATTGACCGCTTTGCAGCACCCGCAACAACTTGGCCTGCACGGTCAGGGACAGTTCGCCGACTTCATCAAGAAACAGCGTGCCGCCATTGGCCAGTTCGAACTTGCCGCGCCGATCGCTGGTGGCGCCGGTGAAGGCGCCGCGCACATGGCCGAACAATTCGCTCTCCACCAGGGTGTCCGGCAGGGCGGCGCAGTTGAGGCTGATGATCGGTTTGTCCGCCCTTGGCGAAGCGGAGTGAATCGCCTGCGCGACCAATTCCTTGCCGACCCCGGTTTCGCCGGTGATCAGCACGGTCAGGTCGCTGCCGCCCACCAGGCTGATCTCTTCCACCAGGCGTTTATGCGTCTTGCTCTGCCCGATCATCTCGCGGTTTTGCTGGCCGCTGGCCTGGCGGTAGACCTCGGCGCGCTGATGCTCGTCTTCGGCGCGATTGGCCAGGCGCTCGATGCGTTCGGCGGCGTTGACGGTGGCCGCCGCGAGGCTGGCGAAGGCTTGCAGGGCGTCCAGTTCGATGGGTTCAAATTTTTCCGGGTCGAGGGCGTCGAGGGTCAGCAAGCCCCAGGGACGCTCGTCGATGAACAACGGGCAGCCCATGCAATCGTGAACTTCCAGATGCTCGTCGAGGCCGTCGACCAGACCGTCGTAAGGGTCCGGCAAGTCGCTGTCGGCGGCGAACCGCGTCGGGCCGTGGCTGCTGAGCAACGCTTCGAAACGCGGGTGCTCGCTGACTTTGAAACGGCGGCCCAGGGTGTCGGTGCTCAACCCGTCGACGGCCAGCGGCACCAGCCACTCGCCATCCAGGCGCAGCAGGGCGGCGGCATCGCAGGGGAGCAGGGCGCGCATGGCTTCGAGCAGGCGTCGATAACGCTCGCCTTCGGGCAGTTCGCGGGACAGGTCGGAGACCAGCGGTAGCAGGGCGGTAAGCAAGGATTTTGCAGTCATAGTGACTCCGTGTAGTCGGGATGACTATAAGCCAGCGTGTGTCGATATGACTACTGTGTTTATAAGTTATTGTTTTTAAAGGGTTAAATAGTTGGCATGGAAAGTGATAACCCTAGGGTCATCAGTTAGCAATCCAAAGTAGCCCAGGAGTCACTTTATGCTTAGCGTTCAAGACCGTGCCATCGTCAAATCCACCGTGCCGTTGCTGGAAAGCGGTGGCGAAGCGCTGATCACTCACTTCTACCGCATGATGCTCTCGGAATACCCGGAAGTGCGCCCGCTGTTCAACCAGGCCCACCAGGCCAGCGGTGATCAGCCGCGCGCCCTGGCCAACGGTGTTCTGATGTACGCGCGCCACATCGACCAGCTCGATCAGTTGGGCGACCTCGTCGCCAAGATCATCAACAAGCACGTGGCCCTGCAAATCCTGCCGGAGCACTACCCGATTGTCGGCACTTGCCTGCTGCGTGCGATCTCCGAAGTGCTGGGCGAAGAAATTGCCACCCCTGAGGTGATGAGTGCCTGGGGCGCGGCCTACGGTCAGTTGGCCGACATCCTGATCGGCGCCGAAACCAGCATCTACGATCAAAAGGAACAGGCACCCGGTGGCTGGCGCGGGGCGCGGGAATTCATCGTGGCGGCCAAGGTCGAGGAAAGCGCGGAAATCACCTCGTTCTACTTCGAACCTGCCGACAAAGGCGCGATTTTGGCAGCGGAACCGGGCCAGTACATCGGCATGAAACTGATCCTCGATGGCGAAGAGATCCGTCGTAACTACTCGCTGTCGGCGTTGGCCAACAAGGGCCAGTACCGCATCAGCGTCAAGCGTGAAACCGGTGGCCGCGCCTCCAACCACTTGCACGATCAGTTGCACGTTGGTTCGAGCATCCAGCTGTTCCCGCCATCGGGCGAGTTCACCCTGACCGCCAGTGACAAACCGCTGGTGCTGATCAGCGGTGGTGTCGGCATCACCCCGACGCTGGCGATGCTGGAAGCGGCGCTGGCCACCGAACGGCCGGTGCACTTTATCCACTGCGCGCGTAACGGCAGCGTTCATGCATTCCGCGACTGGATCGATGGCTTGGCCGAGCGTCACCCGCAACTCAAACGCTTCTATTGCTACGCCGAAGATGATGGCGTGAGCCCGGCGGCCGACACGGTCGGGCTGTTGAGCCGCGAGCAACTGGGCGAGTGGTTGCCGGAGCAGCGCGATCTGGATGCTTACTTCCTGGGGCCGAAAGGGTTCATGGCGGCAATCAAGCGTCACCTCAAGGCGTTGGGTGTGCCGGAGAAGCAGAGCCGTTACGAGTTCTTTGGGCCGGCTTCGGCGTTGGAGTAACTGTTTGCGGCGACTCGGGAGACCGAGTCGCCTGCTTCGCGGGCAAGCCCCGCTCCTACAGGTTCTGTGTTGTTCGCGCGATTGCGCAACGGTACAAAACCTGTAGGAGCGGGGCTTGCCCGCGATAGACGCGCCGCAGTCCCGATTCGTAAAAATCCCTTAAAAGTTAATCCGTTCTTAACCGGTTTATCGTTTATTCCCCGATGCTGATGATAGGCGCTCGTTCGTTTACATGATCAGGATCGCCCCATGACTCACTTCACCTTCTCCCGTCTCGTTCTATCGGCTGCGTTACTGGCCAGCCCTTTCGCGTTCGCCGAATCCGCCTTGCTCCAGCCGCAGACCTTGATCGTTGATCAGAGCCTGCCCAAGGCGCAGCGTGATGCGATGGAATTGGCAGCTCGTCGTTACGGTAGTTTCTGGAACAGCGGGGAGGAGGCGTTGGCCAAGGCGGCCTTGTCGGAGCAATTCATCGACATGACCCCGCCTGAAGGCCGGGTCCAGGGGCCGACCGGGCCGCTGCTGGCGTCGAAGTTTTTCCGCACGGCGGTGCCGGACCTGAGCTGCGAGATCGAGCAAATGATCATTGCTGGCGACCGGGTGGTAGTGCATTTGCACTTTCGCGGTCACTTCACTGGTCCGTTCAAGGCTCTCAAAGGTCAGGGTCAGCGTGTAGACTTCCGGGCAACCGATATCTATCAGATCAAAAGCGGTCGCATCGCGGCCAATTGGCATATCGAAGACAACATCAGCCTCATGCAGCAGCTGCAAGCGCAGCCGCCGGCGAGCTGATCCACGAGCATAAAAGGGAAACGCGATGAGCGAGGAAACAATGCGGTTGGGACGTGAACGGCGCTACCTGGTGTTGCTGGGCATCATCTGCCTGGCGCTGATCGGTGGCGCGCTGTACATGCAAGTTGTGCTGGGCGAGGCGCCGTGCCCGCTGTGCATCCTGCAACGTTACGCGCTGTTGCTGATTGCGCTGTTTGCCTTCATTGGCGCGGCGATGCGCACCCGCCGCAGCATCACGGTGTTTGAAACCCTGGTGGTGATTTTCGCACTGGCCGGCGTCGCGGTGGCCGGGCATCACGTCTACACCCAGTTCTACCCGGCGGTCAGCTGTGGCATCGATGTGCTGCAACCGATTGTCGATGGCCTGCCGCTGGCGAAGATTTTCCCGCTGGGCTTTCAGGTCGATGGTTTCTGCTCCACGCCATACCCGCCGATCCTCGGTTTGTCGCTGGCGCAGTGGGCGCTGGTGGCGTTCGTGCTGATCGTGGTGCTGGTGCCGCTGCTCACTTCGCGTAACCGCAAAGCGCTGCGCTGAGGTCATCCGCCACTCGTGCGGATAACGTGAAAAAACGCCCCGGTCCTCATCAAGAGGGCCGGGGCGTTTTGCATTTCAAGGGACAAATAAAAAGTCCGTGATGTGCGACAAGAAAGGGTGCGACACGTGTGCGACATGTTGTCACAGCGTGACTGTCGCAAGGCATTTCAACGGGCAGAATCGGTGTATGGCCTGGCAACAAAATTGGCCTACTCAGGCGTCTGCCGATTTATTGGCCATCGCACGCAAACAGACAGTTTTAACAGCGGCTGGCAAATCGCCAGAGCCCTTGTCTTGTAGGGGCTAGGGCACCGTCGAAGTGTCTGCGTCAGCCCCGATAGCTGTCTGAACTGCGCCCTGTAGACCTACAAATTTTGGTGTTTTTGTTGAGAATTAATTTCGATAAGATGCCGCACTTTTGCAAAATCCGTTAATGATTGTTGCTGGAATGGATAAAAATTATTTCGGGATGAGACATGGTTTATGAGTCGCTACGTATCTACAATCGCCCGCACTGAATTCCGGCACTGCTCACCTTGAGCAGGAAAACAGGGCGTCGAGGGGCTTGAACGCTTCGTGCGACTCCCAGGTGTCGGAGCCTTCCAACTATCCGCACCAAATGGAATTGGTCTGTAACAAGGCCTTTGACCACGAATTCGAATAAGAACTTACCGCTAGCCCAGGATTTGTCGAACAGCGTCTGACGCGCGACGGGCAGCCCTTATTCAATCCAAGAAAAATGCCAACCCTTGGCAGGGTGAAGTGTTGGCGATCAAAACCCAACTGCATTGCGCAAGCTGCTTTAGAGGTCGTGAGATGAGTAAAAACAGGTACCCCAGACTACTAGGCTTATTGCCGCTGCTCGGCACGTTGTTGCTGTCAGGCTGCAACATGACCTTGCTCAATCCCACGGGCCAGGTCGGCCTGGAACAGCGAAACCTGATCATCACCGCCACGCTGCTGATGCTGTTGGTCGTGGTGCCGGTTATCGTCATGACCTTCCTGTTCGCCTGGAAGTACCGTGCCTCTAACAAGGACGCCATTTACACCCCGAAATGGTCTCACTCGACCAAAATCGAAGTGGCCGTCTGGACCATCCCGGTCCTGATCATCGTTGCCCTGGGTTACATCACCTACATTTCGACCCACGAATTGGACCCGTACCGTCCGATTCAATCCGACGTCAAGCCTGTGACCATCGAAGTGGTCGCGCTGGACTGGAAGTGGCTATTCATCTACCCGGAACAAGGCATTGCCACGGTCAACAAGATCGTGTTCCCGGCGCACACGCCAATCAACTTCAAGATCACCTCCGACGCCGTGATGAACTCGTTCTTCATCCCGGGCCTGGGCGGCCAGATCTACGCGATGGCGGGCATGCAGACCAAGCTGCACTTGATCGCTGACCGTAACGCTGAAATGGACGGTATCTCCGCCAACTACAGCGGCGCGGGTTTCACCGGTATGAAATTCAAAGCGATCGCAACTTCCCAGGAAGATTTCGACGCCTGGGTAAGTGAAGTCAAAAAGTCACCCAAGCAGCTTGAACAAGTTGAGTACGCAGCCCTTGCCAAGCAGAGCCAGAACAACCCAGTCGAGCTCTACTCCTCGGTGACGCCGAACCTGTTCCAGACCATCGTCGACAAGTACGAAGGCATGAAACCGGGTCCTAAGGTGAAGCACGAGAAGAAAGAGAAAGAAGTGGCCGCTACGCAAGGAATGGACATGAACTCGCATTCAGCTGCCGGGGCAGAGGAGTAAACGATGTTTGGTAAATTAAGTTGGGAAGCGGTCCCGTTCCACGAACCGATCGTGATGATAACCATCGCCATGATCGCGCTCGGTGGTCTGGCACTGTTCGCTGCAATCACCTACTTCAAGAAGTGGACCTACTTGTGGACCGAGTGGCTGACGTCGGTCGACCACAAGAAAATCGGCGTGATGTACATCATCGTCGCCATGGTCATGCTGCTGCGCGGTTTTGCCGACGCCATCATGATGCGTACCCAGCTGGCAATGGCCACCGAGGGTTCGCCTGGCTACCTGCCGCCTGAACACTATGACCAGATCTTCACCGCCCACGGTGTGATCATGATCATCTTCATGGCGATGCCATTCTTCACCGGCCTGATGAACCTTGCAGTGCCGCTGCAGATCGGCGCGCGTGACGTTGCCTTCCCGTTCCTGAACTCCCTGAGCTTCTGGCTGCTGGTGTCCGGCGTGGTGCTGATCAACCTGTCCCTGGGCGTCGGCGAATTCGCCAAGACCGGTTGGGTTGCCTATCCGCCGCTGTCGGGCCTGCAATACAGTCCGGGCGTGGGGATGGATTACTACATCTGGGCGCTACAGCTATCTGGTCTGGGGACAACGCTAACGGGGGTCAACTTCCTGGCCACCGTGCTGAAAATGCGTACCCCTGGCATGAAACTGATGGACATGCCGATCTTCACCTGGACCTGCACCTGGGCCAACGTCCTGATCGTGGCTTCGTTCCCGATCCTGACCGCTACCCTGGCACTGCTGACGCTTGACCGTTACATGGATTTCCACATTTTCACCAATGAACTTGGTGGCAATCCAATGATGTACGTCAACCTGTTCTGGGCGTGGGGTCACCCTGAGGTGTACATCCTGATCCTGCCGGCATTCGGCATTTTCTCGGAAGTCATCTCGGCCTTCACCGGCAAGAAACTGTTTGGCCACCACTCGATGATCTACGCTTCCGGCGCGATCTCGGTACTGGGCTTCATGGTTTGGCTGCACCACTTCTTCACCATGGGTTCGGGTGCCAACGTCAACGCCTTCTTCGGCCTGGCGACGATGCTGATTTCGATCCCGACGGGGGTGAAGCTATTCAACTGGCTGTTCACCATTTACCAGGGCCGTCTGCGCTTCACCAGCCAGGTTCTGTGGACCCTGGGCTTCATGGTGACCTTCGCCATCGGCGGCATGACCGGCGTATTGCTGGCCATCCCGGGTGCTGACTTCGTACTGCACAACAGCCTGTTCGTGATCGCGCACTTCCATAACGTGATCATCGGCGGCGCGGTATTCGGCTACATCGCCGGTTTCGCCTTCTACTTCCCGAAAGCGTTCGGCTTCAAGCTGCACGAAGGCTGGGGCAAGGCAGCGTTCTGGTTCTGGATCAGCGGCTTCTTCGTCGCGTTCATGCCGCTCTATGCACTGGGCTTCATGGGCATGACCCGTCGTCTGAACGCCACCACCAACCCTGAGTGGGTGCCGTACCTGTATGTCGCCATGTTCGGTGCGGTGATGATCGCTGTCGGCATCGCCTGCCAACTGATCCAGCTGTACGTCAGTGTGCGTGACCGCAACAAGCCAGAGAACATGTGCGAACACGGTGATCCGTGGAATGCCCACACGCTGGAATGGTCGACCTCGTCGCCACCACCGTTCTACAACTTTGCCGTGCTGCCGAAAGCCGACTGCATCGACCCGTTCACCGAAGCCAAGGAAAACGGTACTGCGTACCGCGCTCCGGCCAAGTACGAGCCGATCCACATGCCGAACAACACCGCCACTGGCGTGGTGATGGGCGCGCTGTTGACCGTGTTCGGTTTCGCGATGATCTGGCACATCTGGTGGCTGGCAATCGCGAGCCTGGCTGGCACTGTCATCTACTTCGTGATCCACGCTGCACGTGACGATCAAGGCTACATGGTGCCGGTCGATGTGATCGAACGCATCGAAGCCGAGCAGCACAAGCGTCTGGTCGCGGCAGGGAAAATCCCGGCCACCGCCACCCGTGTTGAAACCTCGTTGGAACAGGCTTAAACCATGTCGAACTTAGTGACCAATGCTGGACACACCCATGTCGATGGACATGGGCACGATGACCATCACCACGACTCGGGCGAGATGACCGTATACGGTTTCTGGCTCTACCTGATGACCGACTGCATTCTGTTTGCGTCGATCTTCGCGGTGTACGCGGTACTGGTTAACAACGTCGCCGGTGGCCCGTCGGGCCACGACATCTTCGAACTGCCGTACGTGCTGGGCGAAACCGCTCTGCTGTTGTTCAGTTCGATCACCTACGGTTTCGCCATGCTGGCGTTCTACCGGGGTAACAAGAAGCAGGTCCTGGGCTGGTTGGCCATGACCTTCCTGTTCGGTGCCGGCTTCATCGGCATGGAGATCAACGAGTTCCACGTGTTGATCGCCGAAGGCTACGGCCCTAGCCGCAGCGGCTTCCTGTCCGGGTTCTTCACCCTGGTCGGTACCCACGGTCTGCACGTGACCAGCGGTCTGATCTGGATGGCGATCATGATGTATCAGGTCAACAAGCATGGCCTGACGTCGACCAACAAGACCCGCCTGAGCTGCCTGAGCCTGTTCTGGCACTTCCTGGACGTCGTGTGGATCTGCGTATTCACCGTTGTTTACCTGATGGGGACTATGTAAATGGCTAACACACACGCCCATGACAGCCACGACGCCGGCCACGGCAGCGTCAAGTCCTACGCGATCGGCTTCATCCTGTCGGTGATCCTGACCGTCATCCCGTTTGCGCTGGTGATGTACCCGACGCTGCCGAAGTCGATCACCCTGATGATCGTCCTGGCATTCGCCGTGATCCAGGTGCTGGTGCACCTGGTGTACTTCCTGCACCTGGACCGTTCGGCCGCGCAGCGTAACAACGTGATTGCATTTGTTTTCGCCGCGATCGTGATTGTCCTGCTGGTGGGCCTGTCGCTGTGGATCATGTTCAGCATCCACACGTTCATGATGGCGAAGTGAGGTAAGTCCGGATGTCCTTTAAGCACTTTATCCAAATCACCAAACCGGGGATCATTTTCGGTAACGTGCTTTCAGTGGCAGGCGGATTTTTCCTGGCCTCTCAAGGGCATGTCGATCTGGCCATCTTCCTGGCGGCAATGATCGGCACCTCCCTGGTGGTGGCTTCCGGTTGCGTGTTCAACAACTGCATCGACCGCGACATCGACCTGAAGATGGAGCGCACCAAGAACCGCGTACTGGTCCAGGGCCTGATCTCCCTGAAACTGGCGCTGATCTTCGCGACCGTCCTCGGTGTGGCCGGCGTTGCATTGTTGTACAAGGTGGCGAACCCGTTGGCCGCGCTGTTCGCGGTGATCGGTTTCGTCATCTACGTCGGCTTCTACAGCCTGTACCTCAAGCGCAAGTCGGTTCACGGCACGCTGGTGGGCAGTCTGTCGGGTGCGATGCCGCCGGTGATTGGCTACGTGGCCGTGACCAACAACTTCGACATGGCCGCACTGACGTTGCTGGTGATGTTCAGCCTGTGGCAGATGCCGCATTCCTACGCCATCGCGATCTTCCGCTTCAACGATTACCGGGCCGCATCGATTCCGGTGTTGCCCGTGAAGCGCGGGATTCAAGTGGCCAAGCGGCACATCCTGCTCTACATCCTGGCGTTCCTCGTGGCGACCTTGATGCTGACCTTCAGCGGCTACGCCGGCATGAGCTACCTCGCCGTCGCCGCGGCCATGGGCATGTACTGGTTGTACATGGCCTGGACCGGCTACAAGGCAGTCGATGACACGGTCTGGGCACGCAAGCTGTTCGTGTTCTCGATCTTCACCATCACCGCGTTGAGCGTGATGATGTCGCTGGACTTCAAAGTGCCGAGTGAGTTGTTGCTGACTTACGCGCCTTAAGCGCCGGCTGCTGTAAAGAAAAGCCCCGTCTTCGAGAGAAGAGCGGGGCTTTTTATTGGGTGCGATTCAGTCGTTTGGCACACCAAGTCTCGTAGGCGCGCAACTAATGCGAGGCCCAGTGCTCCTGCTTACCCATGTGGAAGAATCTTCCTACAAACCTTTCAGGTTGTCGGTCGGAAGTCGTCTTTCTAACCTCGGGCTTTGCCAAATCAGCTGCAGCAGCTGCCTGGCGTTTTGTCGCTAGAGGTTCGAATATGGATTTGCCGGACGTAATCAATCCCCGTGTTAATACGAGCACGGCGTTAGGGCAGGCTTTGATTTCAATGTTCAAATCTGTCGAAGCTGAGTTGGTGCTTGAGTCTGCAGACACTGGGGCGGTCAAAATTATTGTGTTCGGTGGGTGTGCGGTTCACCTCTATACAAATCACCGTGTTTCCACGGATGTCGATGCCGAAATTTACGAGGCTAATGTCCCAAAAGGTCTCCACCTTCAAACCATGCTCGCAGAGGTTCCGGAAGAGTTTGTCGATGAACGATCCGGTCGATTGATGGAACTGAACTACGACCTTCAATACAACACAAGCTTTGGGCCTGTTCACGAGGATTACTGGGAGCGAAGCCTTCCACTTGCCGAGTTTCCGAATGAGTCTCCTCTGCATGTTCACATTGCATCGCCTATCGACATTGCCATTTCTAAATTGGGCAGAGCTACGGATCAGGACATTGGCGATATCATGGCGCTGCTCAGAAGTGGTTTCATACTCACCACTGAGCTCCGCCGACTGGCGTTGCAGGCTATTGATGTATATGTTGGCAATAAAGAATCACCAACCTCTGTTCTCGAAAATATTCTGCAAAACTATCTGGAGAATACAGATGACGAAGCCCCTTAGCGGCCACGTCCTCTCATCCGCTTTGGACACTCTGGTCAAAAGTCCTTTGAATCAAGCAGATGACGTTGCGCTTGTGAGCGCTGCCAAAGCTGTTTGGTACTCAAGCTCGAACCTCTCAAGTGAAGTCACGGCTTTTTTGAGTCGGCATTCTGATGAGGTCGAGGTTCGTCGCGCAGGCTACCTGCTCGAACGCTTTACACGTTTTTCATGCGTGTCTGATAGCCGAGTGCTGGAAACCTTTAATGCCCTTGAGCTTTTTGCCTACTCGACTTTCAAGCAAGGCGTGAAGCCAGAACCAGCCGCGCCGCTTCGCCGTCGCCGTGATGAACTGGCAGCCTCCTGGGGGTTGAGTGAAGGCCTTGGCCTAAAGGCTCAAACCCTCATGCCTTTTCAGACTCGACATTACGAGGCGGAGCAACGCGCAACATTTTCTTGAGCCTGAGTTGCAAAACAAGAACCCGATGCAGCTCCGGTTGAAAGCCCCGCCTTCGAGAGAAGAGCGGGGCTTTTATTGGAACAGCAAAATGGCATCAGAAAAACTCAGCGATCGAGCAGCCGGAAAAACTGCTCGCGCACCTGCAGGCTATCGCTATGCGCAACATTGAAACGCAGGAAGCTGCTGGCATCGGCGGCTTTGCTCAACAGGGTGCCGGGCGCCAGCACCAGGTCGTGTTCGAGGCCTTTGCCGGCCAGGGTTTCGGCGTGCAGTCCTTCGGGCAACCGAGTCCAGATGAACAGCCCTTCACCCGCTATCGATGACACCGAACATCCCGCCTCTACCAGCCATCTCGTCACGCGACTGCTCGATTCATACAGGCGATCCACCGTGCGCCGGGTGTGTTTGGCGTAGCTGCCGTTACTGAGCATGGTGCAGGTGATCTGCTCCGCCAGTTCCGAGGTCACGCCGCCGCAGGCCATTTTCAAGGTGATTATGCGTGCGGCCAGTTGCGGCGATAGCGCGGTGTAGCTGACCCGGCTGTTGGCGGTCAGGGTCTTGGAGAAACCGGACACGTAACTGACATTGTCCAGACCGCTCGCGGCCAGGCGCGGGGTGCGTCTTTGCTGGATGTCGCCATACAAGTCATCTTCGAGGATGTGGACGCCGTAACGGTGACTCAGCTCCAGCAAGCGATAAACCTGGGCGGCGGAGAACGAGTGTCCGGTCGGGTTGTGCAGCGTGCTGTTGGTCATATACAGCACTGGGCGATGGGCGATCAGTAATTGCTCGAACGCTTCCAGGTCCAGCCCGTCGCAATCGCGGGCGATGGTGATGACCTTGGCGCCGTGCAGCGCCAGGTTGGTGTGCATGTTGAAGTAGCACGGATCGTCGAGCAGCACGGTGTCGCCGGGTTTTATCAACAGGCGCATCAGCAGGTCGATGGCCTGCACGGTATTGGCGGTGGTGATGATCTGCTCCACCGGCACCTCGATGCCGACGGTCGACAGCTTCACGCGCAACGCCTCGCGCAACGGGAGGTAACCACCGACCTCACCGTACTCGCCCATGCGCAGCGCGGTCGCACGAAGGGTGCTGCGCACGGCTTTGAGCAATTCGTCGGCGGGCAGCCACGAGGCGGGCAGAAATCCGCAGCCGGGGCGCAGCGCGCCGTTGTTCAGCAGCAAGGCGCGGCGGACCCGGCTGAGTGTGTCTTGGGGATGCAGGTCCGGGCCAGTTGCATGCTGGGATTGAATGCTTGGGCGGTGAATGTAATGCCCCGAACCCTGGCGTGAAACCACCAACCCCTTGGCCCGCAACCGGTCGAGAGCATCGACCACCGTGGACTTGCCGACGTTCATCAACTCGGACAGCTCGCGAATCGGTGGCAACTTGGCCCCGTTCGGCAGGCCACCCTGGTGGATGGCCAAAGACAGCTGATCGACGATCTGCTGCACCAGCGGCACTCCCGGCTGGAACTCGATGGCGGCGATGACGGCGCGCTGCATTTTACTGGTCTCCCTGGCAGTAAAGTTTGTTGGATCTTATACGAAGTTGCCCTGATCAAGACACGCATCTCTCTCTACCATCATCTGCGCGTATGCATGATTGATTAAGAGGGGGTCGGTTAATGAGTAATCAAATGAGTCGCGACGAACGCTTCCTCGCGATGGCGAAAGAACTTGGCTTTGATATCTACGACGAGAATTCTGCCGGCGGGCATTACGCCCCGGTGGTCCGGCACGATGATGAACTGTACGTCAGTGGGCTGGTGCCGCGAATGAACGGCAAAATCCAGTACCCCGGCCGAGTGGGACTGGAACTCAACCTGGCCGATGCCCAAGAGGCTGCCGGTATCAGCGCGATACGCGGGCTTGCCCTGATCCGTGAGGCCATCGGCTCACTGGATAACCTCAAGGCATTGCTGCGCATCACGGTCTACGTGAAATCCACGTTCGATTTTGTGGACCTCAGTGAGGTTGCCAATGGAGCGTCTGACGTCTTCACGCATGTATTGGGTGAGGCCGGTAAACACACCCGAACGACCGTCGGTGTTTACCAGCTACCGAAAAATGCGCCGATTGAAGTGGACATGATCGCGGCCCTGCATCCGTCAGCGCGATAATTCTTTTGGGCATACCTGCTTTGTGGCGAGGGAGCTTGCTCCCGCTTGAGTGGGTAGCACTCACAAGAGTCGGCATTGTTGCCACATTTTTTGGGGCCGCTACGCAGCCCGGCGGGAGCAAGCTCCCTCGCCACAGGTTCCTTACTGACTGAAAGCTTTCAGGTCGAACGGTTACTGCGCAGCGATGCTGTAACCGTCGAACGCGGTTTGTTGTTGAATAGCAGTGATGATGTTCTTGCGGTTGACCGCTTGTTCGGCCCCGGTATTGTCCAGGAACGTTTCGTTTTCAATGGCCGCGTCTTCACCTTCGCCGACGAAAGTGAAACCGAGGAACTCCAGCGCTTTGCGATCAACGTTCAGGCTCGCACGTGGCGTGCGCAGCGGCAGCGTAACGCTCACGCCATCCTTGCTGATGGTGAACACTTCGAGGTCTTTCTTGGCGCGAGCCACTTTGCTCTTGCCCGTGCTTGGGTTGCTGATGGCCTGGTGAGTCTGGTTCAGCACCTTCAACGCCAGGCCATAGACGATTTCCTGAAACGCCGGGTCTTCCTTGAAGCTGGAAAGAATACGGCTGATCGGGAATTTGCTGCTCAGGTCTTCCAGCGCGGCAATGTCGGACGCTTCAGCGTCTTTCAGTTGTTTGAGTTCGCCCATCAGTTCATAGGCTTTATCGTCGTCGAAGCTGTCGTGCGCCTGGCGAATCGCGGCGCGCAGCTCGCGGATCTGGTCGCTTTCCCGGGTGGATTGAAAAGCGTCCAGGACCATCTCGCTGATGGTCTTGGCCTGTGGCACATGCTGTGAAAGATTGATGGAGTTTTCGTATTCCGCTTTGGACGACAAGGTGACTACGGATTCAGCGGTATTGGAATCGGACATTGAAATTTCACTACTTCTTTTAACTTGGGTTTAGGCGAGAAAGCACAGGGCCTTTTCAGGCCGCCTAATCTATTGGACCTGACCCGAGTTGTCACGGATGAACAGGCGGTTGGTCATCATTTTTGGCGCTGGGATGTCATTCGCTGAAGCTCCAGCGCATTGGCGGTCGCCGCACCACTGGCGGTGTTGTCGAAGATGCACCAGGTGGGAACGCCGTCAGCTTGGGGGGGTAGCGTTCGAGCCAGGTCTTCAAGCCATGGTTTCTCGTAGTTTGAACAGTAGATTCGCGGCGACCCGTGCAATCGGTAGTAGCGGATGCCCGGCCAGGCACCGGGTACATCGCCATTGGGCAGTGGCGAAGGATCGGCTGCCACTTGGCCTATTCGATGCTCCATCAGCAGCGCCTGCGCCTCGCCTGTTTGCCAGCTGACGTGCCTGGGTTCAAACACGGCGAAGCCTGTGTAGCGCGAACGAAAGGTGGCGAAAAAGGTTTCGGCCGTGTTGACGTCGAAGGGCAAGGAGGGCGGAAGCTGGATCAGCAGGCAGCCAAGCTTCTGGCCCAGGTGGATGCATTGCTCAATAAAGTCATCGATCAACTGTTCACCATTCACCAAGCGAGCCTCGTGGGTGATCTGCTTGGGGACTTTGACTGAAAACCTGAAATTCTCCGGCACGCTTTCAGCCCATCGCGCATAGGTTGCCGGGCGGTGTGGTCGATAAAACGAGCTGTTGATTTCCGCGCACATCAGCTGTGCCGCGTACCGTTGCAGGTGAGTGCCTTCGTCGGGAAAAGCACTCCATTGCTCACGGGGCAGGCTCCATCCGGCGCAGCCGATATACAAGGGCGTCGTGGCCGTCATCAACGTTTTCTCGCCTCAGCATCGGGTATCGGGTTCAAAGCTGTGACCGCTGAAACCGGGCTATTTCCCCATCGAATTCAGGTTCATCGAGCGAACGGCCCATTTTTCGGCCGTTTGCTCATCCACCGGCAAGGAGAAACGGAAAGTCGCCCCCCGTCCCGGAACGTCGATCAACTGAATCTCGCGACCGTGCAGTTGCAGGATCCGATGCACGATGCGCAGCCCCAGCCCGCCATCGCGCCGGGCACCGCCAATGTTGAACGGACGCAGAAACAAACCTTCGCGCAATTCGGGGGCGATGCCGGGGCCGGTGTCGCTGACGGTGACTTCGATGAAGGGCCCTTGAGGTCGCAGGCTCAGTTCGATTTCTCCACCTTGCGGGGTATCGCGCAGGGCATTGTCGAACAGGTTGGTCAGCACACGTTCGATCAGCCCCAGGTCGGCGCAGACGGCCGAGACGTTGGGCGCGAAGTTGGCCTTGAGTTCAATCTGGCGCGCTTCGGCGGTGAGTTCGAACTTCTGGAAGATGTCCTGCACAAGATCGGTCAGGGAGAAACGCTCCAGCACCGGTTGCACGAAACCGTGTTCCAGCCGCACCAGTTCCAGCAGCGATTGCGCCAGGCCGCCAACCTTGCGGCTTTGATCCAGGGCGATGCCCAGATAGCGACGGCGGTCGGCGGGGGACAGCGTGGCGTCTTTGAGCGACAGGGTTTCCAGATAACCGTGCAGCGAGGCCAGCGGTGTGCGCAGGTCATGGGAGATGTTCGCTACCAATTCGCGGCGTTCCTGATCCTGGCGAGTCAGCGAGCGCCATTGTTCGCCGAGACGGGTTTGCATCTGGCGGAAAGCGGCGTCGAGTACGGCTATTTCATCGTGGCTCGATGCTTTTTCTACCGGGTCCGATGCGGGCGGTGTGGAGGGGACTCCGTCGATGTCGAACTGGCTGACTCGATCGGTCAATCGACGCAACGGTCGGGTGATCAGGGCAAATGCGGCAAGGCCGGCGATCAGGCACAACGACGCCACCAGACCGATAGACAGCAGCGCCGTATTGAGCGCGGCGCTGGTGGCACCGCGTTCGGCGAAGCGGTCGTGTTCTTCACTGAGCAACACCACATAGAGGTAACCTTCCGGCTTGCCGTTGACCTGCAACGGCGCTGCGCTGAACACCTTTCGTCCGTCGACGCTGCGCGGGTCGTCGCCGAGAATCGGCAGCGCCTCGCCCTTGAGCAAGCGCTGGATTGGTGCCAGATCGACCCGATCCCGACGCATCCGGCCTTCGGGGGCGGCGCTGCCGACAATGAGCCCCTCGTTATCAAGCAGATAGACCTCGACACTCGGATTGACCAGCATGAGTTTGCTGAACAATTCGCGCACGGCATTGGGCATCAGGCCATTGGTGTCCATCAGCACAGTGTCGCGGGCGATGTGCTGGGCGAGATCACGCGACAGCCCTTGAACCACCTCCAGTTCGTGCATTTTGTTGGAGCGCACTTGCATCCAGGCCGAGGTGCCACAGCACACCAGCAACAGAATGGCGAACACCAGGGACAGGCGCTGTGTCAGGGTCAGCCTCATGGCTGCTCCTCCTTGGCCGCGAATTTATAGCCACGACCCCATACCGTGAGGATGTGCGCAGGTTGTGCCGGATCGGCTTCGATCTTGGCCCGCAGACGATTGATGTGGGTGTTGACCGTGTGTTCGTAGCCTTCGTGGCTGTAGCCCCAGACCGCGTTGAGCAGGTCCATCCTCGAGAACACCTTGCCAGGCTGGCGGACGAAGAAATACAGCAGGTCGAACTCTCGCGGTGTCAGGTCCAGGCGACGACCGTCGAGGGACACGTCGCGGGTGATCGGGTCGATGGACAGGCCGTTGGTGATCAGGCTGCCGGCGTCCATTTTCAGGTTGCGGGCCATGGCGTCGACACGTCGCAGCAGGGCTTTGACCCGGGCGACCAGCTCAAGCATTGAAAAAGGCTTGGCCAGGTAATCGTCGGCCCCGAGTTCCAGCCCCAGGATCCGGTGCATTTCACTGGAGCGGGCGCTGGTGATGATGATCGGTGTGTAGCGGGCCATGGCCCGCGCCCGACGGCAGATTTCCAGGCCGTCGACGCCGGGCAACATCAGGTCGAGGATCAGTGCGTCCCAGCTTCCTTGCTGCAGCAGTCGCATACCCTCATCACCGTCGGCGCAGTGCACCACCTCGAACTGCTCATCGCGCAGATGCAGGCAGATAAGGTCGGCGATGTGCAGGTCGTCCTCGACCACCAGGACACGTTTGGTCTGTTCCATAAAGCTCAATCCTTTGTAGCGCAATGGGCACATTGTGCGGGTTTTCCCCGGGGCGAGTTATCACGAATTGTTTAACTGTCCGTGAGGATTTGGCGATCAACCCAAGCCTAGGCTGTGTTCCCTATCAGGCACCTGGAATTTTGGAGATGGCCATGTTTTCACGGCGACAATTTCTTGTAGCGAGCGGCGGGCTGGGCGCTGCAGCCCTGGTGATCGGTGTGTTGCCAAAATTTGCCGCCCATTCGGCGCTGGTCAGCGAGGCCAGTGCGTCGGAGGTGTTCGAGGTGACTCACAGTGACAGCGAATGGCGCGCGATGCTCAGTGCCGAGCAGTACGAAATCCTGCGCGAAGAAGGCACCGAACGGGCCTACAGCAGCCCGTTGAACAACGAGCATCGCGAGGGAATTTTCGCCTGTGCCGGGTGTGATTTGCCGCTGTTCTCATCCGACACGAAGTTTGATAGCCGCACCGGTTGGCCCAGCTTCTGGGCGCCACTGGACAAGGCGGTGGCGACCCGTCAGGACCGTTCCTTCGGCGTGCTGCGCGAAGCAGTCCACTGCCGGCGTTGCGGGGGGCATCTGGGCCACGTCTTCGACGATGGGCCCAAGCCGACCGGCCTGCGTTACTGCATGAACGGTCTGGCGATGACCTTCGAGCCCGGGGCGGCGTGACCCATGGGCACTTCCTTTCACTCATTTATTGCAGGTCGATGCTATGTGGCTTCTGGTTCTCGCGTATCTCGGTGGTGTGCTGACGATTGTCAGCCCGTGCATTCTGCCGGTATTGCCCTTTGTCTTCGCTCGCACCGGGCAGCCGTTTATGAAAAGTGGCTTGCCACTGTTGGCGGGGATGGCGGTGACCTTCGCGCTCGTCGCCTCATTGGCGGCGGTGGGCGGCGGCTGGGTGGTGCAAGTCAATCAGTACGGTCGCTGGCTCGCGTTGCTGTTCGTGGCACTGTTCGGGCTGACGCTGCTGCTGCCTCGATTGGCCGAGCGCCTGACGCGCCCACTGGTGGCGGCCGGCAGCCGACTGTCGGAAGCCGCGGGCGCCGATGCTCGTCCGCGTCCCGGCGCTTCGTTCCTGATCGGCGTCGCCACGGGCCTGCTCTGGGCACCGTGTGCCGGGCCGATTCTCGGCCTGTTGCTGACCGGGGCGGCGCTGCAAGGGGCAAGCATCGCCACCACGTTGCTGTTGCTGGCTTACGCCGCGGGTGCCGCCACTTCCCTCGCCGTGGCGTTGTTGCTGGGCGGTAAAGTCTTCGCGGCGATGAAGCGCTCGATCGGCGCGGGTGAATGGGTCCGTCGAGGTTTGGGCGCGGCGATGTTGGCCGGTGTGGCGGCGATTGCCCTCGGGCTGGACACTGGCATCCTGGCGCGGGTTTCGACGGCTTCCACCGGCGGCCTCGAGCAGGCGTTGGTGGGCCGTTTGGCCGGCAAATCACCGAACAACAGCGGGGCGATGATGGCCGCTGGCGGGGCGATGAAAATGTCAGCAAAAGCGCCAGGCGCATTGCCGATTGAGGGCAACCTCCCGCCGCTGGATGGCGCCGTGCAATGGCTCAATTCGCCTCCACTGACCGCACAGGCATTGAAGGGCAAGGTCGTGCTGGTGGATTTCTGGACTTACTCCTGCATCAACTGCCTGCGCACCTTGCCGTATGTCAAAGCCTGGGCCGAGAAGTACCGCGATCAGGGGCTGGTGGTGATCGGTGTTCATGCGCCCGAATTCGCGTTCGAGCGGGATGTGGGCAATGTCACCAAAGCCATGAAAGACCTGGGCATCAACTACCCGGTGGCGATCGACAATGACTACAAGATCTGGCGTGCCTTCAACAACGAATACTGGCCGGCTCACTATTTTGCCGACGCGCAGGGGCGCATTCGTTATCACCACTTCGGTGAAGGCGAGTACGCCGAATCGGAACGCGTCATCCAGCAGTTGCTGCGTGAAGCGGGCGCCTCAAAAGTCGCCGATGGGCTGATCACAGCCGATGCCACCGGGGTCCAACTGGCCCCGGACATGAATGAAGTCCAGTCGCCGGAAACCTATGTCGGCTACCAGCGTGCGGAGCACTTCGTACCGCAAACCGGTCTGGTGCCGGACAAGGTGTCGGCGTACAGCACGCCGGCGCAATTGGCACTCAACGATTGGGGCCTGGACGGTCAATGGAACGTCGGTTCGGAGCGCGCGATTTCAAGCGCGCCGGCCAGCCGAATCGTCTACCGCTTCCACGCGCGCGATTTGCACCTGGTACTGGGCCCCGGCGCAGACGGCAAACCGGTGCGCTTCAAAGTGCTGATCGACGGAAAAGCCCCCGGCGATGCCCACGGTACCGACGTCGCCCCCGATGGCAGCGGCAGCGTTACCGAGCAACGGTTGTATCAATTGGTGCGCCAGAACGGCGGCGTGACGGACCGCACTTTCAGCATCGAGTTTCTCGATCCGGGTGTGTCGGCGTATGCGTTTACGTTCGGTTGATCGCCCTATCATTTGTTCAGGAGTCAGACTCATGAAAATCCCGGTTACCTGGCGCCGTACCTTGTTGGGTTTGGCGGCTGCAGGCGTCATTGGCCAATGCTCGGCGTTTTCTTTCGGCGCTGCTGAAGAGGCCGTCATTATCCCGCCGCCTGCCCTGGATGAAACCACCCAGGCCCACAGCGAAACCGCAGTCTTCGCCGGCGGTTGCTTCTGGGGCGTCCAAGGGGTGTTCCAGCACGTCAAAGGCGTGAAAAAAGCCGTCTCCGGTTACGCTGGCGGTGAAGCCAACACCGCCCGGTATGAGCGTGTCAGCGACGGCGATACCGGTCATGCGGAATCGGTCGAAGTCACTTTCGATCCGTCGCAGGTCAGCTACGGCACCTTGCTGCAAATCTATTTCTCAGTGGCGCACAACCCCACCGAGTTGAACCGCCAGGGCCCCGACAGCGGCACGCAGTATCGGTCGGCAATTTTCCCGGCGAACACGGAACAGCAGCGCGTCGCCCAGGCCTACATTGCCCAGCTCGACGCCGCCCATTCGTTCACCAAACCCATTGTCACCAAGCTGGAAACCTACAACGGTTTCTACCCGGCGGAAGAGGAACATCAGGACTTTCTGACCGAGCACCCGACGTATCCATACATCGTGATCAACGACCTGCCGAAAGTCGCGCAGCTGAAGCAGCTGTACCCGGATCGGTATCAGGAGAAACCGGTGCTGGTGAAGGCGGGGATGTGAAGGGCGTTTTGGCTATCGACTGCGCGGGCGCTCCATCGCGATGCTCGACGGTTCAAAACCCAGGCGCGAGAAAAATTCCGAAGCGCCTTCACGGCCTGCGCGCAGAACCCAGGTGATGTCGGTGTTCTCGCCCATGACATGCTCGACCAGCGCCCGGCCAACGCCTTCACGTCGATGCTGCCCGGACACGACAACCATAGACAGATAACCATTGGATAGGCTGTCGGTGATGCCACGGGCAAACCCGATGATCTGGGCATCTTTCACGGCAAGCGCGGTACGTTGGGAGCTGGCGATCAACTGCGCAAAATGTTCAGTTGATCCCAGGCGGTGGGCCCATCCGTTCTGCTCAAGAAACAGCCGCACGGATTCCGCTTCCGAGGGCAGTACATCGCGGACATGCAGGACGGCGCTCACCCGGAAATCACATTCTTGCCTGCCACTTTCGACCGATACAGCGCCTGATCGGCCCTGGCCAGAAGGCCGGTCTTTTGCTCTTCCTCGAAGCGCTGGACCACCCCGAAACTCATGGTCACCTGGAACTCGCCCACAGGCGGCATGCTTGAGAGGCCATGGCGGATTTTTTCGGCGAAGGATCGGGCGTCGGCCAGCGAGGTATTGGGCAGAATGAGGATGAACTCGTCACCGCCCCAGCGTGCCAGTAGATCGCCGTAGCGCACGCAGCGGTTCACGGTCTTGACGACCTGCACCAATGCCGCGTCTCCCAGGGCATGGCCGTAGTGATCGTTGATGTTCTTGAAGTCATCAATGTCCATGGCGATCAATGACAGCGGCTGGCGAAAGCGCTGGGCACGCTCGCATTCCTGAGGCAAGGTTTTTTCCAGGCGATAGCGATTGGCGATCGATGTCAGCGCATCGGTTTCCGCCAGTTTGCGATTTTCTTCCAGTTGAATTTGCAGCTGCTGATTGACCCGCGACAACTCCCGGGTGCGTTCTTCGACGATGGCTTCAAGGGATTGATTGCGCCGTTCCATCTCCTCGAAGAGGCGTTTCTTGTCTTCGATGCTGCGGTGCGCACCGACCATCCGCGCGACCGATCCGTCGGCATTGCGTGCCAGCACGTAGCCGCGATCTTCGATCCAGGTATAACTGCCGTCCTGCTTGCGGCAGCGATACTCGGCTTGATAGCCCGCCGTGTGTTGATTCAGGTACGCATCAAACAACGCCATCACCCGCGGGTAATCGTCGGGGTGCATCACGTTTTCCCAGGTAAACACGGTGTTGTCCAGGGAGTGCGGAGCATAGCCGAGCATCACGTACCACCCGGGATTGCGGTAGACGAACCCGGTGTTGGCATTCCAGTCCCAAATGCCGTCACTGACCAGTTCCAGAATGGTGTGCAGCATGTCCTCGTTCAAATCCGACACATTGAATTTCAACGGCTCGATATTTGATGCCTCACCCATCACCGCTCTCCTTGCACTGATATCAAAGTGACCCGTCAGTCGGGAGATTAGTGCATGGTGTATTGCCCCGGCTAGTGCTTGGCCCACATCTGCATGGCGAAGTCGACGAAGCGACGCAATTTCGGCAAGCGGTAGCGATCCTGGGCGTACACCAGGTGCATCGGCCGGCTGGGCAGTCGATAGTCTTGCATCAGCGCTACCAGGTTTCCGCTCAGCAGATCCTGCTCGACCAGCGCATCGGGCAACATCACGATGCCCATCCCGGTTCGAGCAGCCTGGTGCAGCCCGGCCGAGCTGTTGATCAGCATCGGTCCTCTGACGGCCACCATGACTTCGCCTTCCGGCCCGCTCAGCCGCCATTGCTTTTCCACAGATTGCCAGTCATCGCCGACCGGGTAGGCAAAGGACAAGCAGTCGTGCTGTTGCAAGTCTTCGGGTTTTTCCGGTGTGCCCCGGCGTGCCAGATAAGACTTCGAGGCGCACATGGTCAGCGTGTAGTCGATGAGCGGGCGGGCGATCAGGTTGGACGGTTCGATTGCGCCCAGGCGAAACGCCACGTCGAGGCCGTTTTCGAGAAGGTCGGGCCGCCCGTTGGTGAGCACCACGTCCAGTTTGACTTGCGGGTAACGCAGGGTGAACTCGCTGAGTGCCGGAGCAAGCTTTTCAGTGCCGAAGGTCAGCGGGGCGGTGATGCGCAATGTCCCGCTCGGGGTGTCCTGACTTTGTTCGGCCAGCCGCTCGGAATCCTCCACCAATCCCAACACCTCCAGACAGCGCTGGTAATAGGCGGAGCCGAACTCCGTCAAACGCTGGCGCCGCGTCGTCCGGTTCAACAAACGCACACCCAGACGTTGCTCCAGCGCGCGGAGGTGATTGCCGACCATGGTAGTGGACATTTCGCACTGCTGTGCGGCGGCCGTCATGCTCCCGGCTTCGACCACTTTGACGTAAACCGTCATTGCCTGGAATAAATCCATTATCAAGCTCAGCTTTAAGATGATTGAAGTGTTGCAGCGTTTATCCAGCTCAGGTGGCTAACCATACTGCAAAAACACCGACAATTGATGGAGCTTGATGTCATGACCGCCGCTTGCCTGATGACCACTTACCAACCCCTGGCCCTGAGTTTCAGCAAAGGCCTGGGCACTCGACTTTGGGACCAGGCGGGACGTGAGTATCTGGATGCGGTGGCGGGTGTGGCGGTGACCAATGTCGGCCACTCTCATCCCAAAATCGTGTCGGCGATCAGCGAGCAGGCCGGGCTGCTGTTGCATACCTCCAACCTCTACGGCATCGACTGGCAGCAGCGGTTGGCGCAGAAACTGACGCAGTTGTCGGGCATGGAGCGGGCGTTCTTCAACAACTCCGGGGCCGAAGCCAATGAAACCGCGCTGAAGCTCGCACGGCTTTATGGCTGGCATAAAGGCGTCGAGCAGCCGCTGGTGGTTGTGATGGAAAACGCCTTCCATGGCCGGACGCTGGGCACCTTATCCGCCAGCGACGGCCCGGCCGTGCGCCTGGGGTTCAACGAGTTGCCCGGCGACTTCGTCAAAGTGCCCTTCGGCGACCTCAACGCGCTGGAAAAAGTGCGGCAAGCCCATGGCCCGCGCATCGTGGCGATTCTGATGGAACCGATTCAAGGTGAAAGCGGCGTCCAGCTGGCGCCCCCCGGCTACCTGAAAGCCGTGCGCGAACTGTGCAACCGGCGCGGCTGGCTGATGATGCTCGACGAAATCCAGACCGGCATCGGTCGTACCGGCCAGTGGTTCGCCTTCCAACACGACGGCATCGTCCCGGACGTCATGACCCTGGCCAAGGGCCTCGGCAACGGTATCCCCATTGGCGCCTGCCTGGCCCGGGGCAAAGCCGCCGAGCTGTTCACCCCCGGCAGCCATGGCAGCACCTTCGGCGGTAATCCGCTGGCGTGTCGGGTCGGCTGCACGGTGTTGGACATCATCGAAGAACAAGGTCTGCTGGAAAACGCCAGGCTTCAGGGGGAACGCCTGCTGGCCAGACTGCGCGCCGAACTGGCCGACGACCCGAACGTCCTGGCGATTCGTGGCCAAGGCTTGATGATCGGCATCGAACTCAAGCAACCGATCCGCGACCTGACCCTGATCGCCGCACGCGACCACGGCTTGCTGATCAACGTGACACGGGGCAAGACCATCCGCCTGCTGCCACCGCTGACGATTGATGGGCGGGAAGTGGAGATGATTGTCAGAGGGGTTTGTCGGGCGATGAGAACATCCTGAGATCGTGTTCAGTAGTGATATCGACACATCACGACGCGAATCTCACCTTCATCGACCTCGTAGACCAAACGATGCTCAGCAGTAATTCGACGTGACCAAAAGCCGCTCAAATTGTGTTTGAGCGGCTCAGGCTTTCCGAGCCCGTCGAATGGTTCACGCTGGATAGCTGTGATGAGCAGGTTGATTCGTTTGAGTCCGGCCTTGTCATTTTGTTGGAACCATAAATAGTCGTCCCAACCTTCGGGAGTGAACTCAATATTCATTCTTCGATGAGTTGCCTGGATTGGGTCTTCCCTGCACGCAAGTTGCTGATCGATTTGATCAGGCGCTCAGCATTGGCGGGGGAGCGCAGCAGATAGGCGGTCTCTTCGAGAGCGTTGTACTCCGCCAGAGACATCATCACTACGGGTTCGCCTTTCTGGCGAGTAACCAGCAACGGCGCACGGTCTTCATTGACCCTATCCATGGTTTCGGCCAGATGGGCCCGTGCGGTGGTGTAGTTGATAGTTTGCATGTTGTAGTCCTCGCTCGATGCAAAGAACGTACAGAAATGAGTACAGGTTGACAAGGCGATACCTCCGAGTGGTCGTTACGCAGACGATGTGTCTACGCTTGCACTGAGTATCGCCGAAGCTTCTTCAAGACGTTTCCGAGACCGATGTAATCCTAATCCGATTTGCCCGCGATCCGATCTACGGACAAACACACCCGCTCCCCCAAACTCTCCACCAACCGAACCAGATACCCATCCGGGTCCTGAACCAGAAACTCACGTTGCCCGACCTCCACCGTATCGGCGCGATACCAGACATCGGCGCAGGGACGAAACAGCGGCCATTCGACATCCTCCAATCGCTTGAGTATCGGCTCGACAAAATCAACAGTGATCTGAAAGTTGATGCCCCGGCCAAACGGCGCTTCTAATGCTCCTGTCATCCACTGGCCTTCGTCTGGAGCGTATTGCTCCAGCATGATTTGCACGCCGTTGTTATCGAGGTAGGCGAAACCCGCTTCAGGGCGCTCGTAGGCAATCTTGAAACCGATTAGCGAGGTCCAGAAATGCAGGCTTTTCTTGATGTCGGTGACCATCAGTTCGGGGACTAACTTGCTCCGTGCAAACATACCAATCCTTTTTCAAACGCTGTGAGATGAGTCGGGAAGAGTGTTCACGAAGGCCGCGATTTCACTCCGATCCCTGAGTCTGATTTTTGAACCGCTGAACCCTTCGAACAGCTGCCGGTGTGCGGAAAACCCGCTGGAGTCTTTGCGAACACGATAACTGCCGGCCCATTCCAGCAACGCGATCAGCAATTCGTCGTTGTCCTGCCGGTTTTCTCGCTGACGAATATTCGCGACGCAGCTTTCGTCGTCAACACACAGCCAGACCAGCGCTGTTGCACGGTTGATCAGTTCGCTGACGATCCAGCCGTAAACACCCTCAATCACCCAGCGCTCTTCATCGGCCAGCACGCGCGCCATGCCCAATGCTTCGGAGCGAGAGCGGGCGATGCTGCTTTCATCCGACAGCCAGTGGACGCGGTCAAGATCAGTCCACGGCGCATGCAGGTGTTCGGCCAGTCGTTTAGCCTGCCAGCTTTTGCCAGCGCCAGAGTTGCCGATGATCAGGGTTCGGGTGAGGTTCATGGTGGCTCACACGTTCAGTCGTCTGTGTCGGGCGCAATCATTCGCGTCTTTGGTGAACCGTTTGAATTGTGCTGAAAGATTTCCTGCGGCTGTCCCTTTTCATTGAAGAACACTTGGCCGATCCCTGCCGAATTCCACAGCCGTTCACCCGCTTCGGCATGTTCAGGGATGTGCGGGATGATGCGCATGCGACGGCGTTTGGTCAGCCAATTGAGCGGCGAGCGCGGCGAGTAGAGCCAGCGGTTGAGGCGGTCGAACCATTCGAGCAGCGTGGGCGGGAATTCGTTTTTGATGCCGCTGCTGGTGATCTGCCAGATCCTCGGACCGGCCTGGCGGTGTCGGATCAGGACTTCGTAGACGAAGGAGTAATGCACATCGCCCGACAGCACCACGTAGTTACCCGGTGTGCGCGAGTGTCGGAAAATGTTCAGGATCACCTGGGCCGCGCCCCGATGGGCCATCCAGTTTTCAGCGTCGACCAGTAGCGGATAACCGCACCAGCTGAAGACGCGTTGCACGGTTTCGATCAGTTTGACGCCGAAGATCGGCGCTGGCGAAACGATAATCGCCGACGGGTGATCGAGCAGTTCCTGTTGCAGTTCGCTGAGCGCTTCCCAGTCCAGCAGACCCGAGGGTTGCTTGAGATTCATCTCGCTGCGCCAGCGTCGGGTGCGGGTGTCGATGACAACCAGCGCCGGAGTGGTCGGCAGCACGTAATGCCAGTGTTGAAAGCCGAGCAGCTCATCGATCAGAGCGTCCTGGACGTCGCTGTCGAGATAATCGTCGTGTCCCGTGGCACTCAATAATCGGGCTTTTTCCAGCACGTCGCCGAACGCATCCGGGTTGTTGCCCCAGCCCTGGCACAGCATGTAGGCGAGCAGCGCGTTGCCGATGATGCGCTTGGAGAACGGATGGCCGTAGGCCGTTTCCTCCCATTGCGCGGACAGATTCCAGTCGTCGGTAATGTCATGGTCGTCGAAAATCATCAGGCACGGCAGATGCGCCATGGCCCGCGCGACATCCCCCAGGCCCACCTTGAAGTCATCGATACGCGTCTGTTCAAGGGCATAACGCTTGCGCCTTTCGGGCGTCAGCGCTGGCGGTTGTGGCGCGATCAGCGTCCAGGGAGTCGGCGACCAGACCAGCAGGTACATGGCCATGACTTCAGCGAATGTCACCAGGTGATTGTCGGCGCTGCTGCTGGTGAAAATCGGCTTGCGCGCTCCGCCGAAAAATCGCTCGCGCAAGGTTTTGTTGCTCTCAAGCGCCGGCAACAAATCCGCACGATGGTAATAACTGGCAGGGTGTTCGTAGAGTTTGGCGCTGTCGCTGACCACCGCACCTTCGAGGCGTTCTTCGAACAGCCCCAGTTGAGTGATCAGCGCATGGATCGCCCGCAACATCGGACCGGCGACATCGTCGGCGTACACCTGATCGCCGCTCATCATCAGCAGGGCCGGGCGCTCCGTCGCGGCATGTTCTGTCGCCAGAAAACGATCGACGCACAGCAAACCGTCGGCTGCCGGGTGGTGAGGTTTACGGCAGGAACCGTGCATCAACTGATCAATGCGCGAACGCAAAACAAAATTCGGGCAACGGGCTTCGCCGTACAGCAGATGAGGCGCCCAGTCGGCAATACCGGTCGCCGCGTCATCTATCAGCAGGTCATAGTCGATCAGGGTGTCGCAGGGCAGGGCGGTCGCCAGTGGTACATCGATCAGGTGGACGAAGGCATGCTTGCCCACCGGAATGACCGTGCATTGCCCGGCATCGAGGCGAATGTCGCCGACACCTTGCAGGCGCAAGGTCAGCGACAATGCCCGGGTTCCTACCAGCCAGAGCACCAGGCGCGTGGGCTCCAGACGCCGCAACAGCGGGCCGGCAAGGACCGGTGGCAGAGAGCGATGGCTGTCGGGGAATGGCGAAGACATGGGCATGCAGGTTCAAGACTCTTGGTGCACAGAGCGCGCGATGATAGCGCAGCCAGCGCCCGGGATTATCTGATGGCTACTGGCTTGCTGCTGAAATTGTAGAGCCGAGCCGGGCAGTGCTCATTTGCCATCAATGATCACTGCGCATATCACAAACGTCAGGAATGCCGTCACCAGGCTGCAAGCTCCGGCTATCAAATGGCGCCCGACCGGATACTCATCCTGCTTGAACCTGGCGACTGTGAAGAGCCATGTTCCGAAGAAGACGCCAAAGGTCGCCATGATCGTATAGAGAAAGTAAGCGGGTCGTGTTTTTGTCTCATCGGGGCTCATGAACATCAGCACGATCGTCGCGACAATCAAACTGGCCAGAGCACCTGCCAGGTTGGCGAACCACAGATACAAGCTGCCACGGTTCCTCACTATCCAGAACCAGATCCCCGCTGACGCAGCCAAGAACACCAATATTGCGACGAGAACCATTCATTCTTCCTTGGTAACAATGGCGTCCATTGTTCTTTGAGGTGGGGCGATGGCGTGCACGATAGCAAATCAGTGGCGTGGTGTTGAAGTGAGACGGGCGATTCATCAAGGCAGCGAAAGGCTGTCCCCCCTCATGACACTGGTTTCCCCATTGGCCACCAGCCAGCGAAACAGCTCGCTCAGCGACACCGTATGACTGCGCTCGATCCAGCGCACCACCGCCGGGCCGTAGTGTTCGGTGTAGCGGCTGAGCACCAGTTGGCGGCAGTCCGGTGACAGGCGCAGGGTGATTTCCCGGCAGTGCACATTAACCGCGTCGTGCCGGGTTACTCGCTGTTGCAGCGTTAAATGATTGCTTTCAGAAACCATCGGTCGGTACTCCTTCGCATTGAGGTTGGGTTGTTTGCGCTGAGCCTTGTTTGCCATCCTCCACATAAGCGGCTCGATGCTCGGCGACCACGTTGCGCAAGGCGCTGTAATAATCCGGCAATTTTTGCAGGCTGTCGGTCAGCGGTAATGCTTCGGCTCGACCATCGACGATGCCGCCGACCGTGTTGATCATGGACAGCGTGTCCACGGTATCGCTGTTGCTGCCGAACGGATCGACCACAAAACTCAGTACTCGCCCGGCTGCATCGCGGCTGTTCGAGGTGCCGAACAAGGGCAGCTCGACGATCGGACCGTTGCCGATGCCCCACACGCCGAAGGTCTGGCCGAAATCTGCTTTGTGACGCGGGATGCCGGCCATGCCGGACACATCGATCAAGCCCACCACGCCCACGGTGGTATTGAGCGCGAAACGTCCCAACGTGTTGACCGAGCGCATCGGGTTGCCTTGCAGCAGGTCGTTGATAAAGACCTTGGGCTCGCCAAAGTTCGCGACAAAGTTGTGCACACCGGTCTGGAAAAAGTCCGGCAAGTACCGATAGCCACGGGCGACCGGCGCCAGGGCATAGTCATCGGCCACCCGATTGAAGGCAAAGACACCGCGGTTGAACGGTTCCGCCGGGTCGTACACCGAATAGCTGATTTCGGCACACGTCACGGTGGCGGACGCCGGCGGTTGGCTGCTGCAACCCGCCAGCCCGGCGGCCAGCACGGCCATCGATGTGTTGCGGACCAACCAGGGAGCACATTTGAAAGGCAACATGGACGCAAGTCTCGGGAGGAATTCGCCGAGATGCTGAGCCCCAGGCCTTGCACAAAGATGTCTGGTTTATTGCGGTGCTGACGCTTTATTGCAGGATTGAAATATATGACGCGCTGCCGTGAATGGTTTTAGATGGCGGCTCCATTCGCCCCTTAAGTGACCTTCGGTGAACAGCCTTTTAATTGTGGACGACGACCTTGAAGTCCTCGATCTGCTGAAAAAATTCTTCGTGCAACACGGCTACAGCGTCGAGGTCGCCACCGACGGCGCGTCGCTGTGGGCGGCCATCGAGCGCCAGCCGCCGGACCTGATCATTCTTGACGTGATGTTGCCGGGGGACAGCGGATTGATCCTGTGTCAGCAATTGCGGATTCGCTACGCGATGCCGGTGATCATGCTGACCGCCATGGGCGAACTCAGCGACCGGGTCGTCGGCCTCGAACTCGGCGCCGATGATTACCTGACCAAACCTTTCGACGCCCGCGAGCTGCTGGCCCGGGTGCGCGCCGTGCTGCGGCGCGTGGACGAACGCCGGCCGGTCGTGCAGGAGCGCCCACGGCCGCTGATCGACTTCGCCGACTGGCACCTCGACGTCACCCGCCGTGAACTGCGCTCGCCGGACAACGTGATGATCCCGCTGTCGGCCGGTGAGTTCGACTTGCTGCTGGTCTTCGTCGAACACCCTCAACGCATCCTCACCCGCGAGCAGTTGCTGGACCTGGCGCGGGGGCATTGCCATGACGCGTTTGATCGCAGCATCGATGTGCAAGTCAGCCGCCTGCGACGCAAGCTCGAATCCGACACCAAACGCCCGGCGATGATTCGTACGGTGCGCAATGGCGGTTATCTGTTCACCCCCAGCGTGACCCGGCGATGAGCTGGTTGAAGCGGATTCGCCGGGACACGGTGGCGCGCTGGATCGCCTTGACCATCATTCTGGCGATGCTGATTTCATTGGCGCTCAACGGGCTGTTTATCCAACTGGCGGGTGTGTGGGCGCGCCCACCGCTGACCGAAACCGGGTTGCCGGACAAAATGGCCGCCATCACCCGCATCATCCAGGCCGCCCCGGCGCCGCTGCGCAGCCAACTGGCGCACGCCGTCAGCGATGAGGGCTTCATCGTCAGTTGGCACCTTGATCGACGTGAGCTCAATCTGCCGACGGTGGAAGACCTGGATTCCGAAATCGGCTCGACCATCCTGCATCCGTTGCTTAAGTTTTCCGCACGAATCCAGACCTACGAGCCGGCCGACTGGACGGAGCCCTCGGCGGACGCCCGTTATGCGCTGCTGATCCAGCTGCCGGACGCGACCTGGGTCATGTTCTCCGCCCCTTCGCGCAGCTGGGGCCTGGACGAAGCGCCGCGCTACCTGATCGTCATCCTGCTGGTGCTGATCTCCACCGCCCTGGTCGCGCTGATCGCCACCCGCCGCCTCGCCACACCTTTGCAACACTTCGCCGAAGGCGCCCGACGTTTCGGCGTGGATTTCCGCGCCCCGCCGATCGAACCGCTAGGCCCTCAGGAAATCCGCCAGGCGATCCTCGCGTTCAACGCCATGCAGGCCCAACTGCAACACTTCATTCGCGACCGCACCCAAATGCTCGCCGCCATCTCCCACGACCTGCGCGCGCCCCTGACGCGGATGCGTTTGCGCGGGGAATTCATCGAAGACAGCGAGCAACAGCAGCGACTGTTTCGTGATGTGGATGAAATGCAGGCGATGATCAACTCGGCGCTGGAATTCTTCCGGGATGATGCGCGGCTTGAACCGGCGACCCAGTTCGATCTGGCCGAGTTGCTGCAAACGTTGCTGGATGATTACCGGGATCAGGGGGTTGAGATCGCCTACGTCGGGCCGACGCGGTGGGTGTATTTCGGGCGGCCGCTGGGGCTTAAGCGGGTGATGACCAATCTGCTGGATAACGCGATCAAGTACGGCAGTGAACCGGCAATTGAGTTGATTGCTGATGCTGGGGAAGTGCGGATCAAAGTACTGGATCGCGGGCCGGGTATTCCGCAGGCCAGCCTTGAACAAGTGTTTGTGCCGTTCTTTCGCATGGAAGGATCACGCAACAAAAGCACCGGCGGTGTGGGCTTGGGATTATCGGCGGCGCGGGCGATAGTGTTGGAGCATGGCGGGGAATTGAAACTGCGAAATCGGTCGAAGGGCGGGTTGGAGGCGTTGGTGGTGTTGCCCGTGCATCCGGCCCAGGTGTCCATTTGAAAAACAGGGAATGACAGATGATTGATTTCAACAACAAAGGCTTCTTCAAACTCAAGCAAAACGACGAATACGCCGAACGCGTCACCGCGCTGCTACTGGACGGGGAACGGTGATCGACTCCTACAAATCCATGCGCGATGGCGTGGTGTTTACCAACAAGCGGATCATCGCGGTCAACGTCCAGGGCCTTACCGGCAGCAAGAAAGACTTCACCTCGTTGCCGTACAAAAACATCGTGGCGTATTCGGTGGAAACGTCGGGGACGTTTGACCTGGATTCGGAGTTGAAGATTTATTTTTCGTCGCTGGGGAAGGTGAAGTTCGAGTTCACCGGGAAGACATCGATGGTGGAAATTTCGAAACTGATTTCCAAGCATTTGCTCTGAGCTGAGTGATCGAAGGCCCCGAAAAACTCGGGGCTCATCCCGCATGTCAGTCAGTTACACACCCCCCCTGTAGGAGCGAGCCTGCTCGCGATAGCGCAGATCAGCCAACATCAAATGTCGATCAGCACTGGCTCGCATGATCGCTGTACATACCGTTTTCTTTTTCAGCGCCTTCATCATCCGGAAACCAAATGCGTCCACGCCAAATTGAGCGCAATCGAGCCGGTGACGAGACTGACTGCCCCAGCGAACAGATGGCGCAGGAACAGGTTTTCCGGCTGTTGAAGCCTTGCGATGAGCCACATCCATGTTCCGACTAACGTGCCAAGCGCGGCCATGATCGAGAACAACATATAGGGAGCGTTCGGTGGGGCATCCCCGTTGGCGACGCGAGTCAGGTACTCCACGATCATTGCGACGATACAGCCACCTACGAAGCCCGCGAGATTGGCAAGCCACACATTCATGGTGCCGCGAGCGCGCACCACCCAAACCCACATTCCCGCCCACGCAGCGTAAATAACCAGCCAGTCGAACAGCATTATTTATTCCATCCCTTGGTGACCTGCCCCGGAAACGATCCACTGTGTTGGAGGGGGATGCAGTGGCTGCCGCGTTGTTCGCCCGCCAAGCACTGAGCATTGAAAGCCCCGAAAGCCCCGAAAGCTCGGGGCTTATTCAACCCGGGTTAGTGTTTTTGATGTACTTCATACTGGATGCTGTAGCCGTCGCCTAAATCGATCTTTTTAGACTCTGCAGTAGCCGTCAAAGGGATTTTTGCGGTGAGCTTATTTGTTTTTATGTCGGGGCGAATAGTGATGCATTGGGACTTGCTAATTTTGCCGATTTCTTCGCTTTTGTCGATCACGGTCGAACTTTCAATGATAATGGAAAGCTCGTTTTCTTTTGATAGTCCATCTATGGTAGTTCCATCAAATACAGGTGTGGAACGCAGGATTTTTTTATTCCCTTCGCAAACAAGTTCTACGTAATTACGCGTCTGACCTTCTTTTGAATAGTACGGAGCGTTAGAGTCAATCCGGTCTGAAGTTGTTCGCTTCGGTGTGATGAGTTTAAGGTCAACAACATAGCTTGGCGCGCTATGCGCTTGGCTTGCGAGAAGTACACCGGCGAGCAGAAGATACTTTTTCATTGTTTTCATCCTTGACGTGATTGAACTGAAACTGGCAGTTTGGTTTTTTATAGGTGCGATTTTTAAAATGTCTACAAGTTTATTTTGGTGAGGATGGAACCGGGTATCCCAGTTTTTCCTCAATCAGTTTGTAGACTGACTCATGGGTGCTGTAATTGATAACACCTGTTTTGCATGAGTCTTTGAGGAAGGATTTTACTGTTCCCTTGTTCGTCCCGTAGTGGCTGGAAACGTAGTCGTCCTCAAACTCTTGTACGCAATTGAAAAATTTGTCGTCCCTTGCTTTGTTGCGAGCCATTGTTAGTCCTTTATGTGGTTTTTTAACGAAGTGCGTGGATCAGTGGCGACTATTTTGAGATTCGTGCCTGTCGAGAAATCTAGCAGAGGCAGTACGGAGGGCGCAATTGAAATAATGTCCTATGGCCATTACGTCCGAAGCGGGCGCGGATTCTGGTGACCACGACGGCCCACGCAGGAAAAACGGCTTAACCCACATTTCGTCACTCACTGAATATCCAGGGCGTTCGACGCTGTACTTGGGTGAAGCGCGCCACGCTCGAGTAATCGACTTTGATTTCCAATCATTTGCTGTGAGCTGAGTGATCGAAGGCGCCGAAAAACCCGTGGTTCATCCCGGATGTCAGTCAGTTCACAAAACCCCTGTAGGAGCGAGCCTGCTCGCGATGGCGTCAGTACATTCAGCATTGTTGCTGACTGATCTGACGCCATCGCGAGCAGGCTCACTCCTACAGGTTTTTCGGTCGATCTTGAGCTTGTGTGAACCTAAGCCTCCCACCCCGCGCCACTGACCGCCGCCTGCGCCAACGGGTGCAAATCCGCCCCGTGATGTTCCGTCTGCCAGGCCAGCAATTCCTTGCGCATGCCCGGCGTCCAGTACATCTGCAGGTGATTACGCACACCGAGCACGGCCGCTTGCTGGTCCGGTTCGGTGGCGAAATACAGGGCGATCTGGTTGACCATCTTGATCAGGTTCTCCGTACTCATCGGCGCACCTCCGCTTTGGCGCCACGGGCATGCCGGCGTTCCTTGAGCAGACGGTCCTGTTCATCACTGAAGGCCTGATAGCGTTTTTGCCATTCGGAAGGGTGGTAGACGCGGCTGACTTCCACGGCGGTGACCTTGTACTCCGGACAGTTGGTAGCCCAGTCGGAGTTGTCGGTGGTGATGACGTTGGCCCCCGATTCCGGGAAGTGGAACGTCGTGTACACCACGCCCGGCGCGACCCGCTCGGTGACCCGCGCACGCAGTACGGTCTGACCGGCGCGGCTGCCGATGCCGACCCAGTCGCCTTCGTTGATGCCTCGGCTCTCGGCGTCGGTCGGGTGGATTTCCAGGCGGTCTTCATCGTGCCAGGCGACGTTTTCGGTTCGCCGTGTCTGAGCGCCGACGTTGTACTGACTGAGGATGCGCCCAGTGGTCAGCAGCAGCGGATAACGATTGTTGACCTTCTCCTCGGTGGGCACGTACCCGGTGAGCATGAAGCGCCCTTTGCCGCGCACGAACTGATCGATGTGCATGGTCGGCGTGCCGTCCGGCGCCTCGGCGTTGCACGGCCATTGCAGGCTGCCGTGGCTGTCCAGTGCTGCGTAACTGACGTTGGTGAACGTCGGCGTCAGGCTGGCGATTTCATCCATGATTTGCGACGGATGCGTGTAGTTCATCGGGTAGCCCAGGGCGTTGGCCAGGGCCACCGTGCCTTCCCAGTCAGCCTTGCCACCCAGCGGTTCCATGACCTTGCGCACCCGCGAGATACGCCGCTCGGCGTTGGTGAAGGTGCCGTCCTTTTCCAGGAACGAACTGCCCGGCAGGAATACATGAGCGAACCTGGCGGTTTCGTTGAGGAAAATGTCCTGCACCACGATGCATTCCATGGCCGACAGGGCTGCGGTGACGTGTTGGGTGTTCGGGTCGCTCTGGGCGATGTCTTCGCCTTGGCAATACAGGCCTTTGAAACTGCCGGCCAGCGCCGACTCGAACATATTCGGGATACGCAGCCCCGGGTCGGGTTGCAAGGTGACGTTCCAGGCCTGTTCGAACTGCGCCCGTACCACTTCGTTGGAGATGTGCCGGTAACCGGGCAATTCGTGGGGGAACGAACCCATGTCGCAGGAGCCCTGAACGTTGTTCTGCCCACGCAGCGGGTTCACGCCCACGCCTTCGCGGCCGATGTTGCCGGTGGCCATGGCGAGGTTGGCGATGCCCATGACCGCAGTGCTGCCCTGGCTGTGTTCGGTGATGCCCAGGCCGTAGTAGATCGCCGCATTGCCGGCACCGGCATACAGGCGAGCGGCGGCGCGGATATCGGCAGCGGCGACGCCGCAGATCGGGCCGAGCACTTCCGGCGAGTGTTCCGCGCGGCTGACGAACTCGCTCCAGCGAGCAAAATCGCTGCCCTCGCAACGGGCGTCGATAAAGGCCTGATCGAGCAAGCCTTCGGTGACGATGACGTGAGCCAGTGCGTTGAGCATGGCGACGTTGGTGCCCGGGCGCAGGGCCAGGTGCAGTTCGGCGCGGGCATGCACCGCGTCCACCAGATCAATGCGCCGTGGGTCGATGACGATCAGGCGTGCGCCTTCACGCAGGCGGCGTTTGAGTTGGGAGGCGAACACCGGGTGGGCGTCGCTGGGGTTGGCGCCCATCACCAGAATCACGTCGGCCTGCATCACCGAGTCGAAACTTTGGGTGCCGGCGGATTCGCCCAAAGTTTGTTTCAGCCCATAACCAGTCGGCGAGTGGCAGACCCGCGCACAGGTGTCGACGTTGTTGTTGCCGAACGCAGCGCGCACCAGTTTTTGCACCAGGTAGGTTTCTTCGTTGGTGCAACGGCTGGAGGTGATGCCACCAATGGAATCGCGGCCGTACTTTTGCTGCAACCGACGGAATTCGCTGGCGGCGTAAGTCACCGCTTCATCCCAGCTGACTTCCTGCCACGGGTCGTTGATGTGTTTACGGATCATCGGCTTGGTGATGCGATCCGGGTGGGTGGCGTAGCCCCAGGCGAAGCGTCCTTTGACGCACGAGTGGCCATGGTTGGCCTGGCCGTTCTTGTCCGGAACCATGCGCACCAACTGGTCGCCTTTCATCTCGGCGCGGAACGAGCAGCCCACGCCGCAATAGGCGCAGGTGGTGATCACGCTGTGCTCCGGCTGACCCAGTTCGACCACGCTTTTTTCCATCAACGTCGCAGTAGGACAAGCCTGCACACAGGCGCCGCAGGACACGCATTCGGAGTCGAGGAAGTTATCGCCACCGGCCGCCGCCACTCGGGATTCAAAACCGCGTCCGGTAATCGTCAACGCAAAGGTGCCTTGGGTTTCTTCGCAGGCACGCACGCAGCGGTTGCAGACGATGCACTTGCTCGGGTCGTAATCGAAGTAAGGGTTGGAAGTGTCCTTCACGTCGGCCAGATGGTTGTCACCTTCATAGCCGTAACGCACTTCCCGCAGGCCAACCTGACCGGCGACGGTTTGCAGCTCGCAGTTGCCGTTGGCCGAACAGGTCAGGCAGTCCAGCGGGTGATCGGAGATGTACAACTCCATGACATTGCGACGCAGGGTCGCGAGCTTCGGCGTCTGGGTGTGCACGGTCATGCCTTCGGTGACCGGCGTGGTGCAAGACGCGGGATAGCCGCGCATGCCGTCGATCTCGACCAGGCACATGCGGCAGGAGCCGAAGGCTTCCAGGCTGTCGGTGGCACACAGTTTCGGAATGGTCGTGCCCATCAATGCGGCGGCGCGCATCACCGAAGTGCCTTCGGGCACGCTGATGCTGCGCCCGTCGATGCTCAGGGTTATCTGCACGTCGCTGTCGCGGGCCGGGGTGCCCAGATCAATATCGGTTTTCGGGTCGAAGAGGGTAATCATTGGTCGGCCTCCGAAGATTGCAGACCGAAGTCGGCGGGGAAGTACTTGAGGGCGCTGACCACCGGAAAGGGGGCCATGCCGCCCAAGGCGCACAGCGAACCGTATTGCATCGTGTCGCACAGGTCCTTGAGGATGATGACCTGCTCATCGCGACCACTTTGGTCCGGCGCGGCCAACAGGCGGTCGATCACCTCCACGCCCCGGGTCGAGCCGATACGGCAGGGCGTGCATTTGCCGCAGGATTCCTCGGCGCAGAACTGCAGGGCGAAACGCGCCATTTGCGCCATGTCCAGGCTGTCGTCCGCGACCACCACACCGCCGTGACCGAGCATCGCGCCGATGCCGGCGAACGCTTCGTAATCCAGCGGCGTGTCGAATTGCGACGGCGGCACCCAAGCGCCGAGCGGACCGCCGACCTGCGCGGCTTTCAGCGGTCGACCACTGGCGGTGCCACCGCCGTAGTCTTCCACCAGTTCGCGCAGGGTCAGGCCAAAGGCCCGTTCCACCAGGCCACCGTGAAGAATATTGCCCGCCAACTGGAAGGGCATCGTGCCCAGGGAACGGCCCATGCCGTAATCACGATAGAACTGCGCACCCTTGGCCAGAATCAGCGGCACCGAGGCCAGGGTCAGCACGTTATGCACCAGCGTCGGCAGGCCGAACAGCCCCTTCAACGCGGGAATCGGCGGCTTGGCGCGAACGACCCCGCGCTTGCCTTCGAGCGAATCCAGCAACGCGGTTTCCTCACCGCAGATGTAAGCGCCGGCCCCGACACGCACTTCCATATCAAAAGCCAAGCCGCTGCCGCCGACATTGGCCCCCAGGTAACCG
Source organism: Pseudomonas sp. GW823-FHT02C02 (assembly GCF_058797635.1). Lineage (NCBI taxonomy): Bacteria > Pseudomonadati > Pseudomonadota > Gammaproteobacteria > Pseudomonadales > Pseudomonadaceae > Pseudomonas > Pseudomonas sp. GW823-FHT02C02. The sequence continues at coordinate 190,906 of NZ_JBXAJV010000010.1, forward strand.
TTGGACCGGGCAATCTCCAGCGCCTCGTTCAGCGTGGTGATGGCCTGTGGGTATTCCGAGCGCACATAGATGTAGCCGTAGCTGGCGCCGACGGTGATGCCGGCAATGGCCATGCCTTCGATCAGCAGGAAGGGGTCGCCTTCCATCAACATGCGGTCGGCGAAAGTGCCAGAGTCGCCTTCGTCGGCGTTGCACACAATGTATTTCTGCGCCGCCTGGGTGGCGCGTACCGTGCGCCACTTGATCCCGGCGGGGAACGCTGCGCCGCCACGGCCACGCAGGCCTGAATCGAACACTTCCGTTGCGGTTTGATCACCGCCAACGGTCACGGCTCTCGTTAAACCTTCGAAACCGCCATGGGCCCGGTAATCGTCCAGCGACAGCGGCCGGGTAATACCGGCGCGAGCGAACAACAGGCGTTGTTGAGATTTCAGATAGGGCAATTCTTCCACCAGACCCAAGGCCAGTGGGTGCGAGGACGGGTCGCCTTGCAGCGCATCGAGCACCGACGGCACATCGCTAGCAGTCAGCGGGCCGAAGCCGATACGGCCTTGCGGGGTGTCCACTTCCAGCAGCGGCTCAAGCCAGTAAAGACCACGGGAACTGGTGCGTTGCAGGTCCTGACCGGCAAGGGCAGACGCCACTGCATCGGCACCCACGGCACGGGCAAGAGAATCACAGGGGAGATAGAGGCTCATGCGTCCTCCCGGCAAGCGTCGAGCAAAGCATCGAGACGCTCGGCGCTGAGCCGCGCATGCACCTGACCATCCAATTCCAGAGCGGGTGAGCAGGCGCAGGCACCGAGGCAATACACCGGACGCAAACTGATGCTGCCGTCGGCGCTGCTGCCGTGATCGTCCAGTTGCAGACGATCACGCAACTGCGCGGCAAGCTGCTCGGCGCCACGACTCTTGCACGACTCCGCCCGGCACAACCGCAGGATATGCCGGGCCGGCGGCGCGGTACGGAAGTCATGGTAAAAGCTGATCACCCCGCGAACCTCGGCCTGACTCTGGTTGAGCGCGTGGGCAATCTCGGGGATGGCGGCATCGGGGATGTAACCGATACCGGCCTGAATCTCATGAAGGATGGGCAACAGTGCACCCGCAGAGCCCTTGTGGCGCTCCAGCACGCTGTTGACCATAGGCAATTGCAACATCTCATCAGGCATACAGCATTCCTCACGGTCACGGACAAACCAGGCGGTTGTCGGTCGTCCGAAAGTGTCGGCTGCGGCATTCACACCACGTCACGGTATCGTGGCATTGTCAGGCCGTTGGCCAGGGCACCCTGAGCGGGCATCTTGTTGTGCCCGATACGGTCTTCGCCGCACCTCTATTGGGCATAAAGGGCAGCTTGCCACGCTGCTATTGATCGAACTGCACCAAAGCGACGTGTTCGGTTCTGCCTACGACTCTCCAGTAAGTCTAGAAGAGCACAAAGCCAAGCGTTTGCTCACCGAATATCTTTCAGATACGCCTTGAGTACGATGAGCGGGCGATCCACCTCGCTTGTGCCAAGCTGAAGGGTGTTGAAGCGCCGAGCATTCAATTGCCGGTCCGGCAAACCCCCAAAGGGCCCATAACATGAACATCGCTCATGCAGCACACGTCCGTCGAGAATTCTATAAAGCCGTCAGGTTCTACTTTCGCGTTGTCTGGCCGATTTTTTCCATCCTGCTGTTTTTGATCGTGCTGTTCGGTCTGATCATCAGCTATCTGGAAGGATGGGGTCCTTTTGACGGTATCTACTTCGCGTTCGTGACCGGCCTGACCATCGGTTATGGCGATCTCGTCCCGAAACTGGCCGTCTCGCGGGTGCTGGCGGTTTTGCTGGGGTTTAACGGGGTGCTGATGACGGCAATATTTGCGGCGATCAGCATTCGGGCGATTGAAAATGCGGTGCGGGCGACAGACCACCTGGAGTAGGGGACGTGGCGGCGTAGTGGGAAATGCGCTATGAAGCCCTGCTCGCGATGTTCATTTGAAAACAGGGAAAGACTGATGATTGATTTCAACAACAAAGGATTCTTCAAGCTCAAGCAAAACGACGAATACGCCGCACGCGTTTCCGACCTTTTGATCGACGGCGAGCACGTCATCGACGCTTATAAGTCCATGCGCGACGGCGTGGTGTTCACCAACAAACGCATCATCGCCGTCAACGTCCAGGGTCTCACCGGCAGCAAAAAAGACTTCACCTCATTACCCTACAAAAACATCGTGGCGTACTCGGTGGAAACCTCTGGCACGTTCGACCTGGACTCCGAACTGGAGGTTTATTTCTCGTCGTTGGGAAAAGTGAAATTCGAATTCACCGGCAGGACATCCATGGTCGAAATCTCAAAACTGATCTCCCAGCACTTGCTCTAACCCCAAAACGAAAAAGCCCCGAAACCTCGGGGCCCCAACTGACTAAACACACATCCAAAGTGGGAGCGAGCCTGCTCGCGAAAGCGCCAGACCAGCCACCATCAACGCTTAAAGCTAGCCACTACTTCCCAGCCTCAGCCCCCACCCGCTTAGGTGTCGGCAAAAAACCAGTGTTTTATGTGGCGTCGGCGTAGACATGATGATCAGGCGTCGACAGCATCAATCCCAATCGCGCCCGATCCTCTGGTGCTGGCTCAGTCCGGCATTACGTTCGGGCCTTCTTGTTTCTGGAACATGGAAATTGGCTTAACCGCCCCCTGTGGGAGCGAGCCTGCTCGCGAAAAACTCAAGGCAACCATCACTCCCACTGAATGCCCCAGCCCGCGACCAAACCCGCCCCTACATGCGGTACGCCTGACGTCTAAAAACCAGAAGCTACTCTTCAGCCTCCGCCGCCTGCTTCGACATCGGCGCAACCTTCCGATCCCGCGTCAGCACCTTCACCGCATCATCAACCACCGCCTTACTCATCGCCGTCAAATAATGCGCGGCCCAAGAGTGGCGGTCGGTGTCCGTGGCGTACGCGGCATCTTCATTCAGCTTCTTGGCGAGAAACAGAAAGTCAGAAGCCATGGCTAATGCATCGCCGAGGGGGACGCCACGAGTGACGTGGAAAAGCGGTTGGTCTGCGCAGTAAATGGCAGGGGTTAGGCCGATGGTTTTTAGCTCTGATTGATCGGTCATTCGCCACCTCCGGTGAGGGAGAGGCGGTGGGAGAGGGTGGATGGTGGGGCGTTACGCAACTGGGAGTCGCGTTGAGGGAAAAGCCAAGTTTTGTACGTATCCATACAGCGCATTGTGAAGCTCCTTAATTTTTAAGAGCCGCCACAATTCGTTACCAAGCGAATGGGTGGCAGCTGTGCGCAGGTTGGTAAACCGGGAAATCAAGGAAACCGGCACGTCCGAAGACGTCCCACGCACAGCCGCCATAACGCAGATCGCAGGCGAAAAAAAAGCGCCTGCGAACGCATAGCACTGTTGCGCAGTGATTTACCTCGGGTTACCAAGCCCGGTCGCTGAATTGGCAGCGACGGTGGGAGGGTATCGTGCAGGCCCCGTTCCTGCAATCATCGAAAATCCCTGGCCCAAATTCTTCCGCTAAAATTTCTAGTTTTGATCTCAGAAAAACGATCAATCACAACTTGGAAGGTTTCAGACATGCTCTCTCACTGCCTTCCGCTATCGTCGGATACGTTTTCTGTAGGGTGAGAACCAATGCTCAGTTCCTCCATGCAGAATGCAGATTTTCATCAATCAGTTTTACAGGATGTTTCTCTGTATATTCCTTGAGTGGAATATTTTCCGGTGATACTGTGCGACCAGTAATGCGAGGGAGGAGCATATGGCTCAAAAATCACAGGTGGTCGCTGCCGTTTACGATACGGATAGTGACGCTGGCCGAGTAGTTGGTCGTTCACTCAAAAGCTTGCGGGAGTCTGTTGGCCTCACACAAAAGCAGATGGCCGAAAGACTTTGTATTGGTCAGGCGGCAGTTTCTAAAATCGAGGCCCGTGGTGACGTTCAAATTTCATCGTTACAAAAGTATGTTGAGGCGCTTGGTGCTGCTTTGCGTATTGAGGCTGCATTTCCAGCAAGTGGTGAGTTAGCTCTACGTTTACGGACAGAGCTTAATCTAGACACTTTAGAGTCTCATCAATTGGTATTACCTATTTTTGGTGATGATGATTGTATCGCTGACTCATCGCGAGACGTTGTTCTTAGTATTCGCCCCCAGTATTCTGAAAAAATTATGGAGGGGAAAAAAACGGTTGAACTCCGCCGCCGCTTTCCTATGTCTACATCCAAAGGGTCAATAGTATATATTTACTCTACCTCTCCTGTTCGTGCCATGGTCGGTAGTGCGGAAATTTCCGATGTAATAAAGATGTCAGTGGCCGATATCTGGAAACAATATTCAGATTGTGCATTTATCAAAAAAGAAGATTTTGATGTGTATTTTTCCGGTGTGGAGGAGGGGTATGCACTGGAGTTCTCCAATGTTCGTCCATTACCACGTCCGTTGAAATTAAATGAGTTGCGAGAACGCTTCGGGTTCCAACCACCTCAATCTTTTCTTTATGCCAAACCAGATCTCCGCAGGGCTCTCAAGGATGAATACGCAAACGTATCTGATTGATACAAATGTTGTTATTGGTCTCGAAGATAATCGTGCTGTTCAGCCTGCTTTCGCTGCATTTATAAACCTCGCGGCGAAATACAAGGCAGACGTATTTGTTCATGAGGCAGCCCGAGATGATATTGCTCAAGATAAAGACGTTGAAAGGAGAAAGGTTTCTCTAAGCAAGCTTGAAAAGTTTCGCTCTATTGCGAAAATGCGTGGGATAACATCCTCTGTATTGGAAGAGCAATTTGGATCTATTCGAAAGCATAACGATCTAGTAGACGTAACTATTTTGCATGCTCTGTATATTGGCGCTGCTGATTTTCTTGTTACTCAGGATCGTGGTCTCCACGAGCGGGCTCGTCGCTTCTCTTCTGAGCTTGGTCGACGTGTATTGCATGTGGCAGATGCTGTAGATTTGCTGAGGACTACTTTTGAGCCGAAAGCAAGTCCAGTTCGTTTTGTTGAGGAGGTTTCTGCCAACACGATTCCGCTAGAGGATGGAATATTCGATAGTCTCAGAGAAGACTACGCACCGTTTGATCAATGGTGGCGTGAAAAGTGTGTGCGAGAACATCGCTCATGCTGGATTGTAGATGACGGAAGCATTGCCGGACTAATAGTGCGAAAGGATGAATTTGCAGGAAAAACGGATGCAACTCTTCCGGCTGCCAAAATACTCAAGATTTGTACTTTTAAAGTCCGGCCAGAGAAGCGTGGGTTCAAGCTTGGGGAGTTGCTGCTTAAAAAAGTTTTTTGGTTCGCTCAGCGGAACGCCTATGACCTGGTGTATGTAACCACCTATCCGGCCCAAGTTGCGCTAATTGACTTGATCGAGTATTACGGATTTCAACATACTAAGACTAAGCCGGATGGCGAGTTGATTTATGAGAAGACTTTTTCTCAAGAAAATCTCGTTAAAACTCCAGGGCAAAATCTGTTTGTCACTGCCCGTTTAAACTACCCAAGATTTGTTTCTGGTGCTGGTGTTAGAGCGTTCGGAATACCAATTCGAGAGGCATATCACGACACACTATATCCGGATCTGAAAGTTCGCCAGCAAGCAGATCTTTTTGAGGCTTTCGGTCTGAGTGGAGGCCCGCAGCGCCCAGGTAATACCATAAGAAAAGTTTATCTTTGTCGGGCGCAGTCTCGCCTCGCTGAACCGGGCTCATTGCTTTTTTTCTACAAAGGCAAGTCTGAGCACAATCCTTCGCAAGCTTTAACCGCGATAGGGATTTTCGAGGAGGTCGCATCGGCGCGCTCTACCAAAGAACTAATGCAGTTAGCCGGTGGCAGGTCAGTGTATAGCGAAACTGAATTAGAAGGATGGAAGGCAAGCGAGAGTCGCCCGGTTAAAGTGATTAACTATCTGCTCGTCGGATACATAGATCCTCCTGTCGGTCTTAATGAGCTATTTAGTCGAGGAATATTTGTGGGTCATCCTCCTCAATCCATTTTTGAGATTGGCCAGGCGAAACTTAGGGAGTTGCTTGGAGGTTTAAGTTTAGGGTTTAAGGCATGAGTCAGAAAATTATTGCAGTTGTTGGCGTCTCGGGAGTCGGGAAGTCGACTTTTCTAAAAAAATTGCAGTCAAAGGTCGAGTTTCAACTTCTCCAGGCTAGTGATGTTATACGCCAGCAAATTCAAAATAAAGAAAATCAGCATTTAAATGCTGAGGTTTTGCGTCACGCAAATATTGATGAAAATCAGAGGCTTTTGATTTCAGGCTTTGACCGCCTACGAGATCCTAATGCATTAATTGTTATATTGGACGGGCATACGGTTATAGAGTCACCAAGTGGGTTGGTAGATATAGATGCAATTGTATTTAAATCAATGGGGGTGACTCATCTCGTGTGCTTGGTAGAGGATCCTCGCGAGATATTAAGGAGGAGGACATCCGATATCGAAAGGGCGCGCCCAGATCGCTCGCTAAGCTATTTGGAGACGTATCAACTCCATGCGCAGAGTGTTGGGTTTAAGATTTCTCTATCTTTGGGTGTCCCTTTTACAGTGTTGTCCTCAGGTTGTTTGGAGTGGATGGAGCATATTATCAAAGAATATTGATGTATATGGGTGGGTTACAAGTTTTAGTGTGTGTATTTTATGTGTTTTGATCTGTGAAGTACTGGTTTAGAATGTTGTAGGGCTTGTCTTTTCAAGGTGTGCTAGTTACTTAATGTTAGGTCCCGGCTTGCGAATAAAATGCGATAAACATAAGTTCTACAGCTGCTTTTGCCTCGGATTCTAGTGAGTCACGATCATCCCATTGTTGATCTGTTGTAATAGCTGGGTTGTTAGGGGTGGCATGTATAAGTGCATTTCTGCGTTTTCGTAGTATGTCAAATTTGTTGTCACTACTAAATGAGCTCAATAATTCGACAGAGCGTTGTTTTTTTCCTGTTTCATTTGTTTCTTGAAGATTTGCTTCGATAACTGCAAAAGCAAGTACGATTGTTGCTGCCCAAGCGCCCGCGCAGAAGCAAGACTGAACGTCGGAAATAATAGCGCATGCTTGTTCTCCTACTAAGTATGAGCCCCTTTCTTCGTAATCAAAAATAAAGGCTACAAACCAGTCGCGTCTTTTGTTCCATTGTTCGAGTGTCGGATGGTCAAGATGTTCCAAAGCAGTTCTCCAATAAAAGAGTTTGTGTTTTTTCATAAAAAGAAAAGTTGGGCAGATTTATTATTAGGCATGATACGTAGCGACTAACGTAGGTCGGGCTATCGGACGTTCCAGCTTTATAGGCCGCCTGCCTTCATTCATTGAATTTCTTTCAGGTAATCCTTGAGCGTAATGAGCGGGGCATCAAGCTGCTCCATCGTCCGCGCATTGCTGAAATTAGCTGACAACCGATGCAGTTCGCGCCCTAGCGGCGTATCGGGCCCACCTATGGCCACCAGCGCCAAATTTACACAGTGCGCCACTCTGACCTGAATCCCCTCAACATCCCCCCGTCGCACCAGCAACCCAAACACCTCCCGCTCATAATCGCTCATGATCGGATCATCCCGCAGAATCGGACTTTCACCTTCCGTCTCATAAGCCAGCTTGAGGGCGAAAAGGGCAACGGTTTCCAGTGGCAATTCCATTGTGTGAATCCTTGATTCGTTAGCCGAGCGGTTTCGGGTTTCGGGTTTCTGGTTGTGGCGTTGGAAAGCAGGATCAAAAGATCGCAGCCTTCGGCAGCCACTACAGGTCGGCGGGGTGTCAGCCACTTTATCGCAGGCGAAAAAAAAGGCCTTGCTAAGCAAGACCTTTCTTAATTTTGGTGCCCCGAGGGAGACTCGAACTCCCACTCCTTTCGAAAACGGATTTTGAATCCGCCGCGTCTACCAATTCCGCCATCAGGGCTCAATGGCGGCGAAGTATAGAGATGAGATTACCGTCGGTCAATCAGGTACATAGAGAATTTTCACTATTTCGGCTAGACTTCCGGCCCCTGCTAGACGAACCCCATCATGCGCGTTGCTGACTTTACTTTCGAACTCCCAGATTCGCTGATTGCTCGCCACCCTTTGGCCGAGCGTCGCAACAGTCGCCTGTTGACCCTTGATGGGGTCAGCGGCGCCCTGGCACACCGTCAATTCACCGATTTGCTCGAGCATTTGCGTCCGGGCGATTTGATGGTGTTCAACAATACCCGGGTGATTCCGGCGCGGCTGTTTGGCCAGAAGGCTTCCGGCGGCAAGCTGGAAATTCTGGTGGAGCGGGTGCTCGACAGTCATCGTGTGCTGGCCCATGTGCGGTCCAGCAAGTCGCCGAAGCCGGGTTCGAAGATCCTGATCGATGGCGGTGGCGAGGCCGAGATGCTGGCGCGGCACGATGCGTTGTTCGAGCTGGGGTTTGCCGAAGAGGTGTTGCCGCTGCTCGACCGCGTCGGGCACATGCCGCTGCCTCCTTATATAGACCGCCCGGATGAAGGCTCGGACCGTGAGCGTTATCAGACGGTGTACGCCGAGCGCCTGGGCGCGGTGGCGGCGCCGACGGCGGGGCTGCATTTCGATCAGCCGCTGATGGAGGCGATTGCCGCCAAGGGCGTCGAGACCGCGTTCGTGACCTTGCACGTCGGCGCGGGCACGTTCCAGCCGGTGCGCGTCGAGAAGATCGAAGATCACCACATGCACAGCGAATGGCTGGAAGTCGGCCAGGACGTGGTGGATGCCGTCGCTGCATGCCGCGCTCGCGGTGGTCGTGTGGTGGCGGTGGGGACCACCAGCGTGCGCTCCCTGGAAAGCGCCGCGCGCGATGGTGTGCTCAAGCCGTTCAGTGGTGACACCGATATCTTTATCTACCCGGGCCGGCCGTTTCATGTGGTCGACGCCCTGGTCACCAACTTTCATTTGCCCGAATCCACGCTGTTGATGCTGGTTTCGGCGTTCGCCGGTTATCCCGAAGCGATGGCCGCTTATAAAGCGGCTGTCGAGCATGAATACCGCTTTTTCAGCTACGGTGATGCGATGTTTATCACCCGTAACCCCGCACCACGTGGCCCTGAGGACAAAGAATGAGTCGCCAAAGTCGTATGTCGTTTGAGTTGCTTGCTACCGACGGCAAGGCTCGTCGCGGTCGTTTGACCTTCCCGCGCGGTACCGTCGAGACCCCGGCGTTCATGCCGGTGGGCACGTATGGCACCGTCAAGGGCATGCTGCCGCGGGATATCGTCGCGACCGGCGCGGAGATCATTCTGGGCAACACCTTCCACTTGTGGCTGCGTCCTGGCACCGAAGTGATCAAGAAGCACGGCGACCTGCACGATTTCATGCAGTGGAAAGGCCCGATTCTGACCGACTCCGGCGGTTTCCAGGTGTTCAGCCTCGGCGCGATGCGCAAGATCAAAGAGGAGGGCGTGACCTTCGCTTCTCCGGTCGACGGCGCCAAAGTGTTCATGGGCCCGGAAGAGTCGATGCAGGTTCAGCGTGACCTGGGCTCGGACATCGTGATGATTTTCGACGAATGCACCCCGTACCCGGCTGACGAAGACGTCGCACGGATTTCCATGGAGCTGTCGTTGCGTTGGGCCAAGCGTTCGAAAGAAGCCCATGGCGACAACACGGCGGCGCTGTTCGGCATCGTTCAGGGCGGCATGCACCAGGATCTGCGCATGCGCTCCCTGGAAGGCCTCGACAAGATCGGCTTCGATGGTCTGGCCATTGGCGGTCTGTCGGTGGGCGAGCCCAAGCACGAGATGATCAAGGTGCTGGATTACCTGCCGGGGCAAATGCCGGCTGACAAACCTCGTTACCTTATGGGCGTTGGCAAACCGGAAGATCTGGTTGAGGGTGTGCGCCGCGGTGTGGACATGTTCGATTGCGTGATGCCAACCCGTAATGCCCGCAATGGGCATCTGTTCATTGATACAGGCGTGCTGAAGATCCGTAACGCGTTCCATCGCCATGATGATTCGCCGCTCGATCCGACCTGCGATTGCTATACCTGCCAGAACTTCTCCCGCGCTTATCTGCATCACCTGGACAAGTGCGGCGAAATGCTGGGGAGCATGCTCAATACCATCCATAACTTGCGTCATTATCAAGTGCTTATGGCTGGTTTGCGCGAGGCTATTCAACAGGGTACATTGGCCGCCTTTGTCGATGCCTTCTACGCCAAACGCGGGCTTCCTGTTCCGCCTTTGGACTGAGTTTTCTGACCCCAAGATTCAACATTTGCAACTGGAGTGCTAAATGAGCTTTTTTATCTCTAATGCCATGGCTGACGCTGCTGCACCTGCTGCAGGCCCAATGGGTGGCGGCTTTGAGTGGATTTTCCTGGTCGGTTTCCTGGTCATCTTCTACCTGATGATCTGGCGTCCACAGGCCAAGCGCGCCAAAGAGCAGAAGAACCTGCTGAGCAGCCTGCAGAAAGGCGACGAAGTTGTGACGACCGGCGGCATCGCCGGCAAGATCACTAAAGTGGCTGATGATTTCGTGGTTCTGGAAGTTTCCGACACCGTCGAAATGAAGTTCCAGAAAGGCGCCATTGCCGCCACGCTGCCAAAAGGCACGCTAAAAGCGATCTAAGTTTCAACTTCTACTCAATCGACGGGGCGCGCAAGGCGCCCCGCGTCATAAGCGGGCGGCGTGATGCTGAACAAATACCCTCTGTGGAAATACATTCTGATCCTGGCGGTGCTGGCGGTCGGTCTGATTTATTCCGCTCCCAATTTATATCCTGATGACCCGGCCATTCAGGTCAGCGGTGCAAGCACTGCGCTGCAAGTCACTCAGGCTGATCTGGATCGTGTGAGCGTTGCGCTCAAGGAATCCGGGATCAACGTCAAGGCAGCCACGCTGGCGGCCAATGGCAAGGGCGGTCTGATTCGTCTGACCAAGGCTGAAGACCAGCTGCCGGCCAAAGACGTCGTGCGCAAGGCGCTGGGTGATGACTACGTCGTCGCGCTGAACCTGGCACAAACCACCCCGCAATGGCTGCGCAACCTGGGCGCGCACCCGATGAAGCTGGGTCTGGACTTGTCCGGTGGTGTGCACTTCCTGCTGGAAGTGGACATGGACAAAGCCCTCGACGCACGCTTGAAAGTGTACGAAGGCGATGTAAAGAGCCTGTTGCGTAAAGAGAAACTGCGCTATCGCAGCCTGCCGCAACTCAACGGTGCCATTCAGCTGGGCTTCGCTGATGAAGCTTCCCGCGAACAGGCCCGCGCACTGATCCGCAAGAACTTCAACGATTTCGACATTGTTCCGGCCGACCTCAATGGTCAGGCGGTGCTGCGTCTGGCGATGACCCCGGCCAAGCTGGCGGAAATCCGCGAATACTCCATCAAGCAGAACTTGACCACGGTACGTAACCGCGTCAACGAGCTGGGTGTTGCCGAACCGATCGTTCAACGTCAGGGCGCCAACCGCATCGTGGTTGAGCTGCCGGGCGTGCAGGACACCGCAGAAGCCAAGCGTATCCTCGGCAAGACGGCCAACCTTGAGTTCCGTCTGGCGGCTGAGCCGGGCGCTTCGAAAGCCACTTCCGAAAGCTTCGAGTTCCGTGAAGGCAATCGTCCACCGGCACAGATCGAGCGTGGCCTGATCATCACCGGTGACCAGGTGACTGACGCCAAGGCTGGCTTCGGCGAGCACGGTACGCCAGAAGTGAACATCCGTCTGGATGGCCACGGTGGCGAGCTGATGAGTCGTGCGACTCGCAGCAACGTCGGTCGCAGCATGGCGGTGATCTTCATCGAACAGCGCCCGGTCACCACGTACACCAAGCAAATGGTCAACGGCGTCGAGAAAGACGTTGCGGTCCAGACGTTTAAAGAAGAGAAGAAGATCATCAGCCTGGCGACCATCCAGTCGCCGCTGGGTGCTCAATTCCGCATCACTGGCCTGAACGGTCAGGGCGAGTCGTCCGAACTGGCGCTGCTGTTGCGTGCCGGTGGTCTGGCTGCACCGATGTACTTCGCTGAAGAGCGCACCATTGGCCCGAGCCTGGGTGCCGACAACATCACCAAAGGTATCGATGCATCGCTGTGGGGCATGCTGTTCGTCTCGCTGTTCATCATCGCCATCTACCGCTTCTTCGGCATCATCGCCACCGTCGCACTGTCGGTGAACATGGTGCTGCTGCTGGCCTTGATGTCGCTGCTGGGTGCAACGCTGACCCTGCCGGGTATCGCCGGTATCGTATTGACCATGGGTATGGCGGTCGACGCCAACGTTCTGATCTTCTCGCGGATTCGTGAAGAGATTGCGGCGGGCATGACCGTGCAACGGGCAATCAACGAAGGCTTCGGCCGGGCATTTACTGCGATTCTCGACGCCAACCTGACAACGTTGCTGGTCGGCGGGATTCTCTTTGCGATGGGCACAGGTCCAGTCAAAGGCTTCGCAGTGACCATGTCCCTCGGGATCTTTACCTCGATGTTCACGGCCATCATGGTGACCCGCGCGATGGTCAACCTGATCTTCGGCGGTCGTGACTTCAAGAAGTTGTGGATTTAAGGGGCTGCCATGTTACGTACAATCAACTTCATGGGCGTTCGCAACGTTGCGTTCGGCGTCACATTGTTCCTTACCGTGCTGGCTTTGTTCAGCGTCGCCACCAAGGGCATGAACTGGGGCCTGGACTTCACCGGCGGTACGCTCATCGAGCTGACCTACGAGCGTCCGGCCGATGTCACCAAGGTGCGTGAGCAGCTGGTCACTTCGGGTTATCACGAGGCAATCGTGCAGAGCTTCGGTGCGACTACCGATTTGCTCGTGCGTATGCCGGGTGAAGACCCGCAGCTGGGCCATCAAGTGGCAGAAGCGCTGCTGAAAGTCGGTGGCGACAACCCGGCGACGGTCAAACGCGTCGAGTTCGTCGGTCCGCAGGTGGGTGAAGAACTGCGCGACCAGGGCGGCCTCGGCATGCTGATGGCGCTGGGCGGTATCCTGATCTACCTGGCTTTCCGCTTTCAGTGGAAGTTCGCGGTCGGTGCCATCGTTTCGCTGATCCACGACGTGATCGTGACCATCGGTATCCTGTCGTTCTTCCAGATCACCTTCGATCTGACGGTGCTGGCGGCGGTACTGGCGATCATTGGTTACTCGCTCAACGACACCATCGTGGTATTCGACCGGGTTCGTGAGAACTTCCGTGTACTGCGCAAGGCCAGCCTGATCGAGAACATCAACATCTCGACCACGCAAACCCTGCTGCGCACCATGGCGACGTCGATCTCCACCTTGCTGGCGATCGCGGCCCTGCTGTTCTTCGGTGGCGACAACCTGTTCGGCTTCTCCATTGCCCTGTTTATCGGTGTTCTGGCGGGTACTTACTCGTCGATCTACATCGCGAACGTGGTGCTGATCTGGCTGAACCTGAGCAGCGAGGACCTGATTCCTCCTGCGGCCACTGACAAGGAAGTCGACGACCGTCCATAACGGCCATCGCTCCTCCAGCTGTCAGCCCAAAAAGGCGCGAGTTGAACTCGCGCCTTTTTTTATGCTCCAAGGCTGGGAGAAGCGCGGGCTTTGCCCGCATGTGATGGTCAGGAGGTTCATGTGAACAAGTCGTTGCTGGTTGGTGCGGTATTGGGTGCTGTCGGTGTAACAGCCGGGGGTGCTGTTGCCACCTACAGCCTGGTTAAAAGCGGCCCTGAGTATGCGCAAGTGCTAGCCGTTGAACCGGTCAAGACACAAATCAAGACGCCACGTGAAGTGTGCAAGGATGTAGCAGTAACCCGGCAAGCGCCGGTGAAAGATCAACACCAGATCGCCGGTACGGTGGTCGGTGCATTAGCCGGTGGTTTGCTGGGTAACCAGATCGGCGGCGGCACCGGCAAGAAAATTGCCACGGTCGCAGGCGCTGTCGGTGGTGGTTATGCGGGCAACAAGGTTCAGGAAGGCATGCAAGAGCGTGACACCTACACCACGACTCAGACTCGCTGTAACACGGTGAATGACATCAGCGACAAGGTTGTAGGCTACGACGTTCGTTATTCGCTGGATGGCAAGGAAGGCAAGGTGCGGATGGATCGTGATCCGGGTAACCAGATTCCGGTCGACAAGGAAGGCAAGCTGGTCCTGTCGCAGAACGAACAGGCTCACTAAAAAACTGCAATTCAGATTCAAAAAGAAGCACCCGGATGGGTGCTTTTTTTTGTGCCCACGATTTAAGCGACACAGCAAATCCCCTGTAGGAGTGAGCCTGCTCGCGATTGCAATCTATCAGTCAAAACAGGCGGAGACTGATACATCGCTATCGCGAGCAGGCTCACTCCTACATGGGGTCCGTGGTGCTGCAGGTAAAAATCCCGGGCATAAAAAAAGCACCCCGAAGGGTGCTTTTTTGGGGGCGTTCGCTTAGCGTTTCAGCGAGGCCGGCAGGTGCGGCTGGATCGCCGTCAATACCGCCTTGAAGCACTTGGTGTTGCCTGCAACGACATGGCCTTTCTCAAGGAAGTCGTGGCCACCGGTGAAGTCGCTCACCAAGCCGCCGGCTTCCTGGATCAGCAGGGCGCCTGCCGCCATGTCCCACTCGGACAGGCCCGACTCCCAGAAGGCGTCAAAACGACCGGCAGCCACGTAGGCCAGGTCCAGGCTCGCCGAACCTGCGCGGCGGATGCCGGCGGTCTGGCCCACCAGGGCGCGGAACATGCCCAGGTAGTTGTCGAGGTTGTCCATCTGGTCGTCACGGAACGGGAAGCCGGTACCCAGCAGGGCGCCGTCCAGGCTGGTGCGACCGCTGACGCGCAGGCGACGACCGTTCAGTTGAGCGCCGCGACCACGGCTGGCGGTGAATTCTTCCTGGCGAACCGGGTCCAGAACAACAGCGTGTTCTAGGCGACCGCGGTATTTGCAGGCGATGCTGACAGCGAAGTGAGGAATGCCGCGCAGGAAGTTGGTGGTGCCGTCCAGCGGATCGATGATCCACAGGTATTCTTCGCCTTCGATCCCGGTGCCGGCGTGCATGCCGGTTTCTTCACCCAGGATCGAGTGATTCGGGTAGGCCTTGCGCAGCGCGTCGATGATTTTCTGTTCGGCGGCGCGATCCACCTCGGATACATAATCCTTGGCGTCTTTTTCGTCGACCTTGATGGTATCCAGGCGCTCGATGGAGCGGAAGATCAATTCACTGGCGCTGCGGGCGGCGCGCAGCGCGATATTCAGCATGGGCTGCATGGATGTGTCACCTAAGGTTGTTAAAGAAAGCCGGGCATTCTATCAGAACTTTTCTACAGGTGAAGGTTGGTGTTCGCTTTCATAGCTTAACGGTAGGATCAACTGTAAGATTCTGCTCCCAAATTTGTGTTCGAGAACGCCTCCCGTGCTGCATAACATTCGTGTCGTCCTGGTCAATACCAGCCACCCCGGCAACATCGGCGGGGCTGCGCGTGCCATGAAGAACATGGGCCTGTCGCGGCTGGTGCTGGTCGAACCGCGGTTGTTCCCGCATCACGAGGCCGATGCCCGTGCTTCCGGCGCCGGGGACATCCTTGAAAACGCGCAAGTCGTCGCCACCTTGGAAGATGCCTTGGTCGGCTGCAATCTGGTGCTTGGCACCAGCGCCCGTGACCGTCGCATCCCCTGGCCGTTGCTCGATCCCCGCGAATGCGGTGTGAAGGTGGTCGAGGAAGCGGCATCGGGTGCCGAGATTGCCTTGGTCTTTGGTCGTGAAGATTCCGGCCTGACCAATGAAGAGCTGCAGCGATGTCATTATCACGTGCACATCCCATCAGACCCTGAGTTCAGTTCGCTGAACCTTGGGGCAGCGGTGCAGGTGTTGAGTTATGAAGTGCGCATGTCCTGGCTCGCGGCCCAAGGCCAGCCGAGCAAGGTCGAGAAGGATGAGGTGGCGTCCACCAAAAGTGGTGAGCTGGCGACCATGGATGAGCTGGAGCGATTCTATGAGCACCTGGAGCAAACCCTGGTGGCCATCGAATTCCTCGATCCGGAAAAACCACGGCACTTGATGGCGCGCCTGCGCCGGTTGTACGGTCGCAGCTCGGTCAGCCGGGCGGAAATGAATATATTGCGTGGCATCCTCACGGAAACCCAGAAAGCGGCCCGTGGCGAGCTTCTAAAGCGGAAGGATTAAAAATGTTCGAGCGTTTGCGTGAAGATATCCAGAGTGTTTTCCATCGTGACCCGGCAGCGCGCAACGCCTTTGAAGTCCTGACCTGCTACCCCGGCATGCACGCCATCTGGATCCATCGCCTGTCATCGGCCCTGTGGGGTATGGGTTGGAAGTGGCTGGCGCGGGTTGTCTCTAACTTCGGTCGCTGGCTGACCGGGATCGAGATTCATCCCGGCGCCAAGGTCGGTCGTCGCTTCTTTATTGACCATGGCATGGGCATCGTCATTGGCGAGACCGCCGAGATCGGCAACGATGTCACCCTTTATCAGGGCGTGACGTTGGGTGGCACCAGCTGGAACAAGGGCAAGCGTCACCCGACGCTGGAAGATGGCGTGGTGGTCGGGGCGGGCGCCAAGGTGCTCGGTCCGTTCACGGTGGGCGCGGGTGCCAAGGTCGGTTCCAACGCCGTGGTGACCAAGGCGGTTCCGGCCGGGGCCACGGTGGTCGGGATTCCGGGGCGGATCATCGTCAAGTCCGATGAAGAGCAGGACGCCAAGCGCAAGGCCATGGCCGAGAAGATCGGTTTCGATGCCTACGGTGTTGGCGAAGACATGCCTGACCCGGTGGCGCGGGCTATTAACCAATTGCTCGATCACCTGCAGGCAGTCGATGGCCGTCTGGAGGGGATGTGCGGAGCGTTGAAGGACCTGGGCAGTAATTACTGTGCGAAAGATCTGCCTGAGCTGCGCGAAGAAGACTTTGCCTGTGTGAAGGACAAGGATCAGAGCCAGGCCAGTTAAACCGCGCCGACCCCTTCGCGGGCAAGCCTTGGCGCGACCCCTGTAGGAGCGAGGCTTGCCCGCGAAGAACGATATCGCGGTACTGCTGGCTGTACGCGGCCAGCCTTTGCTATGATGCGCGCGCTCTTTTGCGGGTAATCCTGACTAAAGTACTAGGTCTTATAGTTGACTTAAATACTCGGGAATTGCATACTCGCCCCATTCCGAACTCCGTGGTAATTGTCCATGCGACTGACTACAAAAGGCCGATACGCCGTAACCGCCATGCTCGACCTGGCGTTGCACGCGCAGCACGGGCCGGTGTCCCTGGCCGATATCTCCGAGCGCCAAGGCATCTCCCTGTCCTACCTCGAACAGCTTTTCGCCAAATTGCGCCGCAGCAATCTGGTCTCCAGCGTTCGTGGCCCGGGCGGTGGCTACCAACTGTCCCGCGACATGCAGGGCATCCAGGTCGCCCAGGTGATCGATGCGGTGAACGAATCGGTCGATGCAACCAAATGCCAGGGCCAGGGTGATTGCCATCAAGGCGACACCTGCCTGACCCACCACTTGTGGTGCGATCTGAGCCTGCAGATTCACGAATTTCTGAGCGGTATCAGCTTGGCTGACCTTGTAACTCGCCGTGAGGTGCAAGAAGTAGCCCAGCGTCAGGACCAGCGCCGTTGCAACAGCAAGGCGCCACGCCTGGACAAGATTGAAGCGTCCGCCGTCGAATGACAGCCAGAGAGCAAAGCGGTACGCCAGCCAGCCTGATTAGGAGATAGTCCATGAAATTGCCGATTTACCTTGATTACTCTGCGACCACCCCGGTTGATCCGCGTGTTGCGCAAAAGATGAGTGAGTGCCTGCTGGTCGACGGAAACTTCGGTAACCCGGCGTCCCGTTCCCACGTGTTCGGCTGGAAAGCTGAAGAGTCCGTCGAAAACGCTCGTCGTCAGGTCGCTGACCTGGTTAACGCCGACCCGCGTGAAATCGTCTGGACCTCCGGTGCCACCGAGTCCGACAACCTGGCAATCAAGGGTGCGGCGCATTTCTATGCGACCAAAGGCAAACACCTGATCACCACCAAGATTGAGCACAAGGCTGTCCTCGACACCATGCGCCAACTGGAGCGTGAAGGTTTCGAAGTGACCTACCTCGAGCCTCAGACTGACGGCCTGGTTACGCCAGCGATGATCGAAGCCGCCCTGCGCGACGACACCATCCTGGTCTCGGTCATGCACGTGAACAACGAAATCGGCACCATCAACGACATCGCAGCCATCGGCGAACTGACCCGCTCCAAGGGAATTCTGTTCCACGTCGACGCCGCTCAGTCCACTGGCAAGGTCGAAATTGACTTGCAGAAGCTGAAAGTCGACCTGATGTCGTTCTCTGCCCACAAAACCTACGGCCCTAAAGGCATCGGCGCGCTGTACGTCAGCCGCAAGCCGCGTGTTCGCATCGAAGCGACCATGCACGGCGGCGGTCACGAGCGTGGCATGCGTTCCGGCACCCTGGCGACCCACCAGATCGTCGGCATGGGTGAAGCGTTCCGCGTAGCCAAAGAAGACATGGCGGCCGAGAACATCCGTATCAAAACCCTGAGCGACCGTTTCTTCAAGCAGGTCGAAGGCCTGGAAGAGCTGTACATCAACGGCAGCATGACCGCCCGCGTACCGCACAACCTGAACCTGAGCTTCAACTACGTTGAAGGCGAGTCGCTGATCATGGCGCTCAAGGATCTGGCGGTTTCGTCCGGTTCGGCCTGCACCTCGGCATCGCTTGAGCCTTCGTATGTACTGCGCGCCCTGGGCCGCAACGACGAACTGGCCCATAGCTCGATCCGTTTCACCTTCGGCCGTTTCACCACCGAAGAAGAAATCGACTACGCCGCGCAGAAAGTCTGCGAGGCCGTTACCAAGCTGCGCACCCTGTCGCCGCTGTGGGACATGTACAAAGACGGTGTCGACATTTCGAAAATCGAGTGGGCGGCACACTGATTTCAAGTCGCCGCAAACCGGCCCTGCAAAACCAAGGTTTTCAGGGCTCAAGAGCGACTCTCTGATGAGTGAGGATTAAGAATCATGGCTTACAGCGAAAAGGTCATCGACCACTACGAAAACCCGCGCAACGTCGGCAAGATGGACGCGGAAGACCCTGATGTCGGCACCGGCATGGTCGGCGCTCCGGCGTGCGGCGATGTGATGCGCCTGCAGATCAAGGTCAACGAGCAAGGCATCATCGAAGACGCCAAGTTCAAGACCTATGGTTGCGGTTCGGCGATCGCCTCCAGCTCCCTGGCGACCGAGTGGATGAAAGGCAAGACTCTGGATGAAGCGGAGACCATCAAGAACACTCAGCTGGCCGAAGAACTGGCACTGCCGCCGGTAAAAATTCACTGCTCCGTACTCGCTGAAGACGCTATCAAAGCGGCCGTTCGCGACTACAAGCAGAAGAAAGGCTTGATCTAAGCATTAAGCGACGAGTAAGGAGTCAACGATGGCTATCAGCATGACAGAAGCGGCTGCTCAACACGTGCGACGCTCCCTTAACGGGCGCGGCAAAGGTGAGGGGATTCGCCTGGGTGTTCGCACCACAGGCTGTTCCGGCCTTGCCTACGTGCTGGAGTTTGTCGACGAGGTGGTTGCAGAGGATCAGGTGTTCGAAAGTCACGGCGAGAAAGTGATCATCGACCCGAAAAGCCTTGCCTACCTGGACGGCACCGAACTCGATTTCGTCAAGGAAGGGTTGAACGAAGGCTTCAAGTTCAACAACCCCAACGTGCGCGGTGAATGTGGCTGCGGCGAAAGCTTCAACATCTGAGGCTGCTCGTGGGTACTCCTTGTCATTTCGCTTTATTTGAACTGCAGCCGAGCTTCCGTCTGGATCTCGATCAGTTGGCCACGCGCTATCGTGAGTTGGCGCGCGGTGTTCATCCGGACCGCTTTGCAGACGCTTCCGAGCGCGAGCAGCGGCTGGCGCTGGAGCAATCCGCGAGCCTCAACGAGGCCTATCAGACGCTCAAAAGTCCCCCAAAGCGCGCGCGATACCTGCTCGCTTTGAATGGAGGCGAGCTGCCGCTGGAGGTCACGGTGCATGATCCGGAATTCCTTCTGCAGCAGATGGAATTGCGTGAAGAGCTCGAAGACCTGCAAGACAGCGCCGACCTGGCGGGTGTTGCAGTGTTCAAGCGCCGCCTGAAGACGGCTCAGGATGAACTGAACGAAAGCTTCGCAGCCTGTTGGGATGATGCAGCGCAACGTGAGCAGGCCGAACGCCTGATGCGGCGTATGCAGTTCCTCGACAAGCTCACCTACGAAGTGCGCCAGTTAGAAGAGCGCCTCGACGATTAACCCAGTGCCGCTCCGGTCGCACGCCTGATATACAGATAAGTCCTGATAACGATGGCCCTACTGCAGATCGCCGAACCCGGCCAAAGTCCTCAACCGCACCAGCGTCGTCTGGCTGTGGGGATCGACTTGGGCACTACCAATTCGCTGGTCGCTGCGTTGCGCAGTGGTCTTTCCGAGCCTCTGGCCGACGCCGAAGGGCAGGTCATCCTGCCGTCCGCCGTGCGCTACCACGCCGATCGCGTCGAAGTCGGCGAGTCCGCCAAGCTGGCGGCCGCTACCGATCCTTTGAACACCGTGCTGTCGGTCAAGCGCTTGATGGGTCGTGGTCTGTCCGACGTCAAGCAATTGGGCGACCAACTGCCGTACCGCTTTGTCGGTGGCGAGTCGCACATGCCGTTCATCGACACGATTCAGGGGCCGAAAAGCCCGGTCGAAGTCTCCGCCGATATCCTCAAGGTGCTGCGTCAGCGTGCTGAAGCGGCATTGGGCGGCGAGTTGGTGGGCGCGGTGATCACCGTTCCGGCCTATTTCGATGATGCTCAGCGTCAAGCGACCAAGGATGCGGCCAAGCTGGCCGGTCTGAACGTGCTGCGTTTGCTCAATGAACCGACCGCAGCCGCTGTGGCTTACGGTCTGGATCAGCATGCCGAAGGCCTGGTCGCGATTTACGACCTGGGTGGCGGTACGTTTGATATTTCGATCCTGCGCCTGACGGGCGGTGTATTCGAAGTCCTCGCTACCGGTGGCGATAGCGCCTTGGGTGGCGATGACTTTGACCACGCCATCGCTGGCTGGATCATCGAGAGCGCCGGCTTGTCCGCCGACCTCGACCCGGGTGCTCAGCGCCATCTGCTGCAAACCGCTTGTGCGGCCAAAGAAGCCCTGACCAATGCCTCGACGGTTGAAGTCGCTTACGGCGACTGGAAAGCGCAACTGACCCGCGAAGCCTTCGATGCGCTGATCGAGCCAATGGTCGCCCGCAGCCTGAAAGCCTGCCGCCGCGCGGTGCGTGATTCCGGCATCGAGCTGGACGAAGTGCACGCTGTGGTCATGGTCGGCGGCTCGACGCGCGTGCCTCGCGTTCGTGAAGCCGTCGCTGAAGCCTTTGGTCGCCAGCCGCTGACTGAAATCGATCCGGATCAAGTGGTGGCCATTGGGGCTGCGATCCAGGCCGATACGTTGGCTGGCAACAAGCGCGATGGCGGCGAATTGCTCTTGCTCGACGTCATTCCGTTGTCCCTGGGGCTGGAAACCATGGGCGGCCTGATGGAGAAGGTGATTCCACGCAACACCACCATCCCCGTTGCCCGCGCCCAGGACTTCACGACTTACAAAGACGGCCAGTCGGCCATGGCGATTCACGTGCTGCAAGGCGAGCGTGAGCTGATCAGCGACTGCCGTTCCCTGGCACGCTTCGAATTGCGCGGCATTCCGGCCATGGTCGCCGGTGCCGCGAAAATCCGCGTGACGTTCCAGGTCGATGCCGACGGTCTGCTCAGTGTCTCCGCTCGCGAGTTGGGTTCAGGCGTCGAGGCCAGCATTCAGGTCAAGCCGTCCTACGGTCTGACCGACGGCGAAATCGCCAAAATGCTCAAGGAATCGTTCCAGCACGCCAACGACGACAAGGTCGCCCGTGTGTTGCGTGAGCAGCAGGTCGACGCCCAGCGCCTGATCGAAGCGGTGCAGGCTGCCCTTGATGTCGACGGCGAGCGCTTGCTCGACGCCGAAGAGCGCATGGTCATCGAGTTGCAGATGCAGGAACTGACCGAACTGATGAAAGGTACCGATGGTTTCGCCATCGAGCAGCAGACCAAGCGTCTGTCGCAAGTGACCGACGCTTTTGCTGCCCGCCGCCTGGACTCAACGGTGAAAGCCGCGCTGGCGGGGCGCAACTTGAATGAGATTGAGGAATAACGATGCCGCAGGTCATTTTTCTGCCACACGAGAAGTTTTGCCCGGACGGCATGGTTGTGGAGGCTGAACCCGGCATCTCCATCCTCGAACTGGCTCACGAACACCATATCGAGATGGAAAGCGCTTGCGGCGGCGTCTGCGCCTGCACCACCTGCCATTGCCTGATTCGCGAGGGCTTTGACTCGCTGGAAGAGGCCGATGAGCTGGAAGAAGACTATCTTGATAAGGCTTGGGGGCTGGAGCCCCAGTCACGCCTGGCCTGTCAGGCAAAAGTCGGGACTGAAGACCTGACCGTCGAAATTCCGAAGTACTCGCTCAACCATGCGGCCGAAGCGCCGCACTGATTCAAGGAAACGTCATGAGTCTGAAATGGGTTGATGTGCTGGAAATCGCGATCCAGCTGGCTGAATCCCGGCCGGAAGTGGATCCGCGTTATGTGAACTTCGTCGATCTGCACAAATGGGTGCTGGCATTGCCGGAGTTCCGTGATGATCCGACCCGCGGTGGCGAGAAGGTACTTGAAGCCATTCAGGCCGCCTGGATCGAAGAAGCAGACTGAGTCTGCGCCGTATGCAGTTAGGCAATACCAAAGAACCCGCGTATAATTCGCGGGTTTAATTTTTCGCAAATTACCGTTTCTGGAGTTACACCATGGCTGTTCAACGTACTTTCTCCATCATCAAGCCTGACGCTGTTGCAAAAAACGTCATCGGCGAGATCACCACTCGTTTCGAAAAAGCCGGCCTGAAGGTTGTAGCTTCGAAAATGAAGCAACTGTCCAAAGCCGAAGCTGAAGGCTTCTACGCTGAGCACAGCGCTCGCGGTTTCTTCGGCGACCTGGTTGCTTTCATGATCTCCGGTCCAGTTGTCGTTCAGGTTCTGGAAGGCGAAAACGCTATCGCTCTGAACCGTGAGCTGATGGGCGCTACCAACCCTAAAGAAGCTGCTGCCGGCACCATCCGTGCTGACTTCGCTGACTCCATCGATGCCAACGCTGTACACGGTTCGGACTCCGAAGCCGCTGCTGCTCGCGAAATCTCGTACTTCTTCGCAGCTACTGAAGTAACCACTCGCTAAGCATTGGCTTATGAGTGAAGGTGAATCCATGACTACATCGACTGTAAAAACCAACCTGCTGGGTCTGACTCAGCTGGAAATGGAAAAATTCTTCGACTCAATCGGGGAGAAGCGTTTCCGTGCCGGTCAGGTAATGAAATGGATTCACCACCTTGGCGTCGATGATTTCGACGCCATGACGAACGTCAGCAAGGCCTTGCGCGACAAGCTCAAGGCTATTGCCGAAGTTCGCGGTCCTGAGGTCGTCAGCGAGGACATCTCCACCGACGGTACCCGTAAATGGGTAGTGCGCGTGGCGTCCGGCAGCTGCGTCGAGACCGTTTACATTCCCCAGGGCAAGCGCGGCACTTTGTGCGTTTCGTCCCAGGCAGGCTGTGCCCTGGATTGCAGTTTCTGCTCCACCGGCAAGCAAGGTTTCAACAGCAACCTCACCGCCGCTGAAGTCATCGGCCAGGTGTGGATTGCCAATAAATCGTTCGGCAGCATCCCGGCGACCGCCGACCGTGCCATCACCAACGTGGTGATGATGGGCATGGGTGAGCCGCTGCTGAACTTCGACAACGTCGTGGCCGCCATGCATCTGATGATGGATGACCTGGGCTACGGGATCTCCAAGCGCCGCGTGACCCTGTCCACTTCGGGCGTGGTGCCGATGATCGATGAGCTGTCCAAGCACATTGACGTCTCCCTGGCGTTGTCGCTGCACGCACCAAACGACGCATTGCGTAACCAATTGGTGCCGATCAACAAGAAGTATCCGCTTAAGATGCTGCTCGAGTCGTGCCAGCGCTACATGTCGTCCCTGGGCGAAAAGCGCGTGCTGACCATCGAGTACACCTTGCTCAAGGACATCAACGACAAGGTTGAACATGCCGTTGAGATGATCGAGTTGCTCAAGAACATCCCGTGCAAGATCAACCTGATTCCGTTTAACCCGTTCCCGCATTCCGGTTACGAGCGCCCAAGCAACAACGCGATTCGCCGTTTCCAGGATCAGCTTCACCATGCCGGCTTCAATGTCACCGTGCGCACCACCCGCGGTGAAGACATCGATGCCGCGTGTGGCCAATTGGTAGGGCAGGTGCTGGATCGCACCCGTCGCAGCGAACGTTATATCGCCGTGCGTGAGTTGAACGCCGAGAACGATATGGCTCAAAACGCTGCGGAATAAATCAAGAGAGGATCTCTATGTCCCTGCGCTTTGCGCTGCTTTTGCTGTTGGCCAGCCTGTGTGCTGGTTGCGTCCTGTCGGGCGATTTCAACCCGATGAAAACCAGCAAAGGTCGCGATGAAGCGCGTGCTGCCTATGTGCAACTGGGCTTGGGGTACCTGCAGCAAGGCATGACCGAACGGGCGAAAGTGCCGTTGAAGAAAGCCTTGGATCTGGATGACTCGGACCCGGATGCCAATGCGGCGCTTGGGTTGGTGTTTCAGGCTGAAATGGAACCTGAACTGGCAGACCAGCACTTTCGCAAGGCGCTGTCTTCCCGCCCCGACGATGCTCGAATCCTGAACAACTACGGCAGCTTTCTTTTCGAAGAAAAACGTTACAAAGAGGCTTACGAGCGCTTTGAACAGGCCGCCGCCGATACCCTGTATCCTGAGCGTTCGCGGGTGTTCGAGAACCTGGGCATGACCGCTTCGAAGCTGGGTCAGCGTGATCTGGCCCAGCAGCAACTGGAAAAAGCCCTGCGTTTGAACCGCCAACAACCGCGTGCATTGCTGGAAATGGCTGAGTTGTCCTTCGAAGACAGGCATTATGTGCCCGCGCGTGACTATTACGATCGTTTTAGCCTGCTCACCGAGCAAAATGCACGTAGTCTATTGCTCGGCGTTCGGCTGGCAAAAGTGTTTGAAGATCGCGACAAGGCCGCCAGTTTTGGCCTGCAACTAAAACGACTCTATCCCGGTACGCCGGAATATCAGCAATACCTGTCGGAGCAATGATGAAAGCGGCGCATCCCGAAGTTGTAGCAGCGAATCGCGTTAACCCCGGTGAGACTTTGCGCCAGGCCCGCGAAAGCAATGGCTGGTCGCTGGCTGAAGTGGCCCTCAAGCTCAACCTCACCGTTAATTCCTTGAGTAATCTGGAAGCCGGCGCTTTCGACAAGCTGCCGGGGCACACCTTTGCTCGCGGTTATATTCGCGCGTATGCCAAATTGTTGGGCATGGACCAGACCGTTCTGGTCCAGCAGTTCGACCAATCCACCGGCACCGACTCCCAGGGCAGCAACGTCCACAGCCTGGGGCGTATCGAAGAACCGGTTCGGGTTTCCCACACTATTTTGCGCATTGTCAGCCTGCTGTTGCTGATCGCAGTGATTGGCGGTGGTTTTGTCTGGTGGCAGGATCAAACCTCCCAGCGCACCAAGGACCTGATCACCCCGAGCCCGGAACACGTCGAAGTCGAAGGTGCTGATGGCACCACCCAGATCCATCCGCTGGACGAGCCGGAAGACCAGGCCGTCGCGGAAAGTCAGGTTGACGGAGCAACCGCGCTGGCGTTGCCGCAAGCCGAGAATTCCACTGAAGCACCGGCCGGGACTGAAGCCACTGCGCCTGCCGCCGCGCCGACTGCGCCCGTTGTCCCAGCGCCTGCTGCACCGGCGCACAGCAGCGCTCCGGTTGTCGCGACTCCCGTAGCGCCGGCTCCGACGGCTCCTGTTGTATCAACTCCGCCTGCAAGCGCTTCGGTGACGCCGACCATCCCCGCTCCAGCACCGGCAGCTCCGGTTGCCGGCCAAGGTCAGGTTCAACTGCAGTTCACCGCCGATTGCTGGACGCAAGTGACCGATGGCACCGGCAAAGTGCTGTTGAGCGGTCTGAAGCGTAAAGGCGAAAGTGTTTCCGTCAGCGGCAAGCCGCCGTTTGCCGTGCGTCTGGGCTTCGCCCGTGGCGCGCAGGTCAGCTACAACGGGCAGGCGGTTGATGTCGCTCCGTTCACCAGTGGCGAGACTGCTCGCCTGAAGTTGGGTCAATAAGTCATGCACGGCGAATCTCCAATCAAACGTCGCGAATCCCGCAAGATCTGGGTCGGTAACGTGCCCGTGGGCGGCGATGCGCCCATCGCTGTTCAGAGCATGACGAACAGCGACACCAATGACGTGGCCGCCACCGTGGCCCAGATCAATCGTCTGGAAGCCGCTGGTGTCGATATCGTGCGGATTTCCGTGCCGGACATGGATGCCGCCGAAGCCTTCGGCAAGATCAAGCAATTGGTCAAGGTGCCGTTGGTTGCCGACATCCACTTCGACTACAAGATTGCGCTGCGCGTCGCCGAACTTGGCGTTGATTGCCTGCGGATCAACCCGGGCAACATCGGTCGTGAAGACCGCGTGCGCGCGGTGGTCGATGCCGCCCGTGATCGCGGGATCCCGATCCGCATCGGCGTCAACGCCGGTTCCCTGGAAAAAGACCTGCAAAAGAAATACGGCGAGCCGACCCCGGCGGCGCTGGTCGAGTCTGCCCTGCGTCACGTCGAGCACCTTGAACGCCTGAATTTCCAGGACTTCAAGGTCAGCGTGAAGGCCTCCGACGTGTTCATGGCCGTCGCCGCCTACCGCCTGCTGGCCAAGGAAATCGTCCAGCCGCTGCACCTGGGCATCACCGAAGCCGGTGGTTTGCGCTCAGGCACGGTGAAATCCGCCGTGGGCCTCGGTATGCTGCTCGCCGAAGGGATTGGCGATACTATTCGCATCTCGTTGGCGGCCGACCCGGTCGAGGAAGTGAAAGTCGGCTACGACATTCTCAAATCCCTGCACCTGCGTTCCCGTGGCATCAACTTCATCGCCTGCCCGAGCTGCTCGCGGCAGAATTTCGATGTGGTCAAAACCATGAACGAGCTGGAAGGGCGCCTCGAAGATCTGCTGGTGCCGCTGGATGTCGCGGTCATCGGTTGCGTGGTCAACGGGCCGGGTGAAGCCAAGGAAGCCCATATCGGCTTGACCGGCGGCACGCCGAACCTGATTTACATCGACGGCAAGCCGTCGCAGAAACTGACGAATGACAATCTGGTGGATGAGCTTGAACGCTTGATCCGCCAGAAAGCGGCCGAAAAGGTCGAAGCCGACGCGGCAGTCATCGCCCGCGGCTGATCGAACGAATTTAAGGATTTATAGTGAGCAAGTCTCTGCAAGCCATACGTGGCATGAACGACATCCTGCCCGAACAGACCCCGCTGTGGCGTCATTTCGAGGGTACCGTCTCGCGTCTGCTGGATAACTACGGTTACAAGCAGATCCGCATGCCGATCGTCGAGTTCACCGAGCTGTTCAAGCGCTCCATTGGTGAAGTGACCGACATCGTCGAAAAAGAGATGTACACCTTCGACGACCGCAACGGCGATTCCCTGACCCTGCGCCCTGAAGGCACGGCGGCCTGCGTGCGTGCTGTGCTCGAGCACGGCATCACCGGCGGTGGTCAGGTGCAGAAACTCTGGTACATCGGCCCGATGTTCCGTCACGAACGTCCTCAAAAAGGCCGTTATCGCCAGTTCCATCAGATCGGTTGCGAGGTCTTCAACCTCGACGGTCCGGACATCGACGCCGAGCTGATCGTGCTGACCTGGCGCCTGTGGGGCGAGCTGGGCATCCGTGATGCGGTCAAGCTTGAGCTCAACAGCCTGGGCACCGCCGAGTCCCGTGCTCGTTATCGCGAAGCGCTGGTCGAGTTCCTCTCGTCCCGCCTGGACAAGCTGGACGAAGACAGCCAGCGCCGTCTGAAAACCAACCCTTTGCGGGTGCTCGATACCAAGAACGCAGACACGCAAGCCGTGCTGGTCGATGCGCCGAAAATGGCCGACTACCTGGACGAAGAGTCCCGTGTGCACTTCGAGGGCCTGAAGGCTCGTCTGGACACCGCCGGCATTCCTTACGTGATCAACCCGAAGCTGGTTCGCGGGCTGGATTACTACAGCAAGACCGTTTTCGAATGGGTCACCGACAAGTTGGGCGCCCAGGGCACCGTGTGTGCCGGTGGTCGTTACGACGGTCTGGTGGAGCAGATGGGTGGCAAGCCAACCCCGGGCGTCGGTTTCGCCATGGGTATCGAGCGCCTGGTGCTGTTGCTTGAAACCCTGGAGCAGATTCCGGAAGAGATCTCCCGTCAGGTCGACGTTTACCTCTGCGCCTTCGGAGAAGCCGCCGAGCTGGCCGGTCTGGCCCTGAGTGAACGTGTACGTGATCAATTGCCCAACCTGCGCCTGCAAGTCAATGCCGGCGCGGGCAGCTTCAAAAGCCAGTTCAAGAAGGCCGACAAGAGCGGCGCGCTGTATGCGCTGATCCTCGGTGACGACGAAATGGCCCAGCAAGTGGTAGGTTTCAAACCCCTGCGTGGCCAGGGCGAACAACAAAGCATTGCCTGGGATGCGCTTGCTGCACACCTGGCCACCTGCGTCGTGCAGGGTTGAAGCTGTCATAAACAGCCGATTTAGCGATTAAGGAGTATTGGGGTGTCGAGTACCGAAGACGAAAACCTGGCAGATTTGAAGGACTGGTGGACACGCAACGGCAAGCCCCTGGTCACTGGCGGCCTGTTGGCGCTGGTCATCGTGTTCGGCTGGCAGGCCTTTCAGAAGTATCAGAGCAATCAGTCGCAAGGCGCCTCGATTCTCTATCAGCAATTGCTCGAAACCACGCTGACGCCTGACGGCAAGCCTGATGCCGCCCGTGTTTCGGACCTGGCCGGCAAGCTCAACAGCGAGTTCGGCGGTAGCGCCTATGCACAGTACGGCAGCTTGTTCGTGGCGAAAGTCGCGGTCGACAGCGGCAAGCTGGACGACGCGGCCACCGAGCTGAAAGCCATCGTGGCAAAACCGGCCAACCCGGCGCTGGGCGAAATCGCCCGTCAGCGTCTGGCGCAGGTACTGGCGGCGCAGAACAAGGTCGATGAGGCCCTGAAGCTGCTCGAAGGCGATGCTGACAAGGCATTCCTGGCCACGCGCGAAGAACTCAAAGGCGACCTGCTGGTGCAGTTGGGTCGTACCGACGAAGCAAACACGGCGTATCAAAAAGCCAAGGCGGCACTGTCGGATGAAGCGGCGGTCGGTGGCCTACAAATCAAGCTGGACGACCTGGCCAAAGGGGATGCGTGACGTGATCCGTTGGAAACATGCAGCATTGCTGGCTCTGGCCATTTTGGCCGCGGGTTGCAGCAGCAACAGCAAAAAAGAATTGCCACCGGCCGAGTTGACCGACTTCAAAGAAGAAGTGGTTCTGCAAAAGCAGTGGAGTCGTTCGATCGGTGACGGTCAGGGCGAAACCTACAACATGCTGGTTCCGGCGATCGAAGGCGATACCATCTATGCTGCCGACGTCACCGGTGTGGTGATGGCGCTGGATCGCAGCAACGGCGACGTCAAATGGAAGAAGGACCTTGAACTGCCTGTTTCCGGCGCCGTTGGCGTGGGTTACGGTCTGGTCATGTTCGGCACCATCAAGGGCGAAATCGTTGCTCTGGATGCGATCAATGGTGAAGAGAAATGGCGCGCTCGCGTGTCCAGCGAAGTACTCGCACCGCCGGCCAACAACGGTGACGTGGTTGTGGTTCAGACTCAGGACGACCGTCTGATTGGTCTGGATGCCGCCACCGGCACCCAGCGCTGGCTGTATGACAGCACGCCTGCGGTCCTGACCTTGCGCGGCACCAGCGCACCGATCGTCACCAACCGCCTCGCGGTGGCTGGCCTGTCGACCGGTAAAGTGGTCGCTCTCGATATTTCCAACGGCGTGCCGGTGTGGGAACAACGGGTCGCGATTCCACAAGGTCGTTCGGAACTGGAGCGTGTGGTCGATATCGACGGTGGCCTGCTGCTGTCCGGCGAAACACTGTACGTCGCCAGCTACCAGGGTCGCGTTGCGGCACTGGACCTGCAAAGCGGTCGTCAGCTCTGGCAGCGTGATGCTTCCAGCTATGCCGGCGTCGCGCAGGGTTTTGGCAGCGTTTACGTGAGCCTGTCTTCGGGCACTGTTGAAGGCGTCGACGAACGTTCCACCACAGCCTTGTGGAGCAACGATTCGCTGGCTCGTCGTCAACTGTCGGCTCCGGAAGTGTTCTCCAGCTACGTTGCAGTCGGCGATATGGAAGGCTACCTGCACCTGCTGAGCCAGGTGGACGGTCGTTTCGTCGGCCGCGAGCGCATCGACAGCGACGGCCTGCGTGCCCGTCCGCTGGTGGTGGGTGACACGATTTATGTATATGGCAACAGTGGCAAACTGGAAGCCCTGACCATTAAGTAAAGGTTTGACTATGCTTGGGGTTTAACCCCCAGGCGGCCTTGTTCTGCAAGGCTTGCGGCGCCTTCAAGCGCTGCCCCGAGCACCAGCCGCTGCCTCGCAGCGGCTTTTGTATTTTCTGAAATAACGAAGTGGAGAGCCGCATGGTTCCCGTAATCGCCCTGGTGGGCCGACCGAACGTCGGCAAGTCCACCTTGTTCAACCGCCTGACCAGGACTCGCGACGCCATCGTCGGCGACTTGTCCGGTCTGACCCGTGATCGCCAATACGGTGAGGCCAAGTGGCAAGGGCGTTCCTACATTCTGGTCGACACCGGCGGTATCTCCGGTGACGAGCACGGTATGGACGAAAAAATGGCCGAGCAGTCGTTGCTGGCCATTGAAGAAGCGGATGTCGTTCTGTTCCTGGTAGATGCCAAGGCCGGTTTTACCGCCGCCGACCAGATGATCGCCGAGCATTTGCGCAAACGTAACAAGCGTTCCTACGTGGTTGCCAACAAGGTCGACAACATCGACCCTGAAATGGCCCGCGCCGAGTTCGCCCCGTTGGGCATGGGCCACGCGATTCCGATCGCCGGCGCCCACGGTCGTGGCATCACCCAGATGCTGGAAATCGCCCTGAGCGACTTCCCGAAAGACGATGACGAACAGGAAGAAGGCGAGGAAGAGATCGTTGCCGAAGGCGAGGAAGCCAAGCGCATTCCTGGCCCTAGCGAAAAAGACGGGATCAAGATCGCCATCATCGGCCGCCCGAACGTCGGCAAGTCGACCCTGGTCAATCGCATGCTCGGTGAAGACCGGGTTATCGTCTATGACGAGCCTGGCACCACTCGCGACAGCATCTACATCCCGTTCGAGCGTAACGACGAGAAGTACACGCTGATCGACACCGCCGGTGTGCGCAAGCGCGGCAAGATCCACGAAGAAGTCGAAAAGTTCTCCGTGGTCAAAACCCTGCAAGCGATCAAAGACGCCAACGTGGTGATCTTTGTGATGGACGCCCGCGAGGGCGTGGTCGATCACGATCTCAACCTACTGGGCTTCGCCATTGAGTCGGGTCGTGCGCTGGTGATCGCGATCAACAAGTGGGACGGCATGACGCCGAGCGAGCGTGACTTCGTGAAGGTCGAGCTGCAACGTCGACTGTTCTTCGTCGACTACGCCGACATCCACTTCATCTCGGCCCTGCACGGTACGGGCGTGGGCAACCTCTATGCCTCCGTACAGAACTCGTTCAAGTCCGCGGTTACCCGCTGGCCAACCAACCGCCTGACCACAATCCTGGAAGATGCGGTCAGCGAGCACGCGCCGCCGATGGTCAACAACCGCCGGATCAAGCTGCGTTATGCCCACTTGGGTGGTGCGAACCCGCCGATCATCGTGATCCACGGTAACCAGATCGAGAAGGTGCCGAAGTCTTACGTCCGTTATCTGGAAAACACTTACCGTCGTGTCTTGAAGCTGGTCGGTACGCCGATCCGCATCGAGTTCAAGGGCGGCGAGAACCCGTTCGAAGGCAAAAAGACCACGCTGACCGACCGTCAGGTCAACAAGAAGCGTCGCATGATGTCGCACCACAAAAAGGCCGACAAAAAGCGCCGCGATAAGAAATAGAAGCAGCTTTAAGTTTCAAGCTGCACGCTTCAAGTCACTGCAGAAAAGGGCTCAAGTCAGAGCCCTTTTTTGTGTCTGATGGTTTGTTGCTTGACCACTTGCAGCTTGCAGCTTGAAACTTGCAGCTCACCTGCAAGGGGCTACCGATGATCACCAGTAAGCTGCCGAATGTCGGCATCACTATCTTCACTCAGATGTCTCAGCTCGCGGCGCAAACCGGGGCGATCAACCTGTCCCAGGGGTTTCCTGATTTCGATGCGCCGCAAGCCCTGTGCGATGCGGTCGGTCGGCACATTGCCAATGGCCACAACCAATATTCACCGATGACCGGCCTGCCGGCGCTGCGTCAGCAGATTTCGGCGAAGATCGCCCGCACCTACGGCGTCAGCGTGGATGCCGACCATGAAGTGACGGTCACTCCCGGTGCCACCCAAGCGATCTTCTGTGCGATTCAAGCGGTTATCCACAGCGGCGATGAAGTGATCGTGTTCGATCCGTGCTACGACAGCTACGAGCCGTCGGTGGAGCTGGCCGGTGGGCGATGCGTGCATGTGCAACTGGGTCTGAATGATTTTTCCATCGACTTCGAGAAACTCGCCGAAGCGATTACGCCGCGCACGCGGATGATCGTGCTGAACGCTCCGCATAACCCGAGTGGCGCGCTGATCAGCCGTGCCGAGCTGGACCAGTTGGCAGCGTTGATTCGGGATCGCGACATCTACATCGTCAGTGACGAAGTCTACGAACACCTGGTCTTCGACGGCGTGCCTCACGTCAGCGTGCTGAATCACGAAGAGCTGTATCAGCGCGCCTTCGTGGTCAGTTCTTTCGGCAAGACCTATCACGTCACCGGGTGGAAAACCGGCTACGTGGTCGCACCGCCGGCGCTCACCGCCGAGCTGCGCAAGGTTCACCAGTACGTCAGTTTCTGCGGCGTGACCCCGCTGCAATACGCCTTGGCCGACTTCATGGCCGAACATCCTGAACACGTCGAAGAACTGCCGGGTTTCTACCAGGCCAAGCGCGATCTGTTCTGCGATCTGCTGGCATCGTCGCGTTTCAGCTTCAAGCGCGTGACCGGCACGTATTTTCAGTTGGTCGATTATTCGCAGATCCGCCCGGACCTCAATGACGTCGAAATGGCGCTGTGGATGACCCGTGAACATGGCGTGGCGAGCATCCCGATCTCGGTGTTCTACCAGACACCACCTGAAGGCCAGCGCCTGGTGCGCTTGTGCTTCGCCAAACGCGAGGAGACGTTGCGTGAAGCAGCGGCAAAACTATGCGTGATCTGAGTGCACTGCCCAATCTGAACGTCGCGCTGATCCAGACCACCCTGGCCTGGCACGACCGTCAGGCCAACCTGGAGCATTTCGAGCCATTGCTTGAGCAGGCTCGCGGGGCGGATCTGATCATTCTGCCGGAGATGTTCACCACCGGTTTTTCCATGGAATCGCAGACCCTCGCCGAAGCGGAAAACGGTCCGACCAGCAAATGGCTACGCGTCCAGGCGGCGAAACTTGATGCGGTGATCACCGGCAGCGTCATCGTCCAGGCCGCTGATGGCAGCCACCGCAATCGATTGTTGTGGGCGCGGCCGGACGGGGAAGTCTGGCACTACGACAAGCGTCACCTGTTCCGCATGGCCGGTGAGCACAACCACTACACACCGGGCGAGCGCCAGGTGCAGTTCGAGCTCAAGGGCTGGCGTGTGCGGCCGCTGATTTGCTATGACTTGCGTTTCCCGGTCTGGAGCCGCGATGCACAAGACACTGACTTGCTGCTCTACACCGCCAACTGGCCCGGCGCGCGTCGTCAGCATTGGAACCGTTTGCTGCCAGCGCGGGCGATTGAAAACCTGTGCTACGTGGCGGCGGTCAATCGCATCGGTACCGACGGCAAAGGCTTTGCTTACACCGGTGATAGCCAGGTGCTGGATTTCCAGGGTGAGACATTGCTCAGTGCCGGCGAAGCCGATGGCGTGTTCCAGGTCGTGCTGAATGCGGCGGATCTGCAAGCCTATCGCACACGGTTTCCGGCGAATCTCGATGCTGATACGTTCGAGTTCACCTGATATCTCGGCAGCCTGAGCCGGCCTCATCGCGAGCAGGCTCACTCCCACAGTGGATCGCGTGAATAGAGATTTTGTGTGCACCCGAAGCCTCCTGTGGGAGTGAGCCTGCTCGCGAAGAGGCCATGACAGGCACCCTAAAAATGCCAGGCAAACAAAAAGGCCCCGAGGTTTTCACCTCGGGGCCTTTTGCATTGCCGCGAACGCTTACGCCGCTTTCGCTTCCGGCTGGCTCAGGGAGCGGTTCAGCGCGCTGAACAGGGCCTTGAAGCTCGCGGTGGTGATGTTTTCATCGATACCGACGCCATGCACCGCACGTTCACCGTTCACACGCAGTTCAATGTAGGCCGCTGCCTTGGCATTGGTGCCCGCGCCGATTGCGTGTTCGTTGTAGTCCATGATTTCCACCGGGATTGGCAGGCCGGCCACCAGGGCTTCCAGCGCGCCGTTGCCCTTGCCGCGCCAGTGCAGGTTGGTTTCGCCCTGGCCTTTGCCCGAGACTTCCACTTCCACGGCACTGTGACCGTTTTCTTCCTGCAGGCGATGGCTGACCAGCGCATACGGGGTGTTGGCCTGCAAATACTCGCTGTGCAGCAAGGCGTGGATCTGTTGGGCGGTCATCTCCAGGCCGAGGCGATCGGTTTCACGCTGTACCACCTGGCTGAACTCGATCTGCATGCGACGCGGCAAGCTGATGCCGTATTCCTGTTCCAGCAAGTAGGCGATACCGCCCTTGCCCGACTGGCTGTTGACGCGGATCACCGCCTCGTAGCTGCGGCCGATGTCGGCCGGGTCGATCGGCAAGTACGGCACTTCCCACAAGGCGTCCGGTTTCTGCTGGGCAAAGCCCTTGCGGATCGCGTCCTGGTGGGAGCCGGAGAACGCGGTGTGAACCAGGTCGCCGACGTAGGGGTGACGCGGGTGCACCTGGATCTGGTTGCATTCTTCAACGACTTTGCGCACGCCGTCGATGTCGGAGAAGTCCAGCTCAGGGTGAATGCCCTGGGTGTAGAGGTTCAACGCGACGGTCACGAGGTCGACGTTACCGGTACGCTCGCCGTTACCGAACAGGCAACCTTCGACACGGTCAGCACCGGCCATAAGGCCCAGTTCGGTGGCCGCAACGCCCGTACCACGGTCGTTGTGGGTGTGCAGGCTGATGATCACGCTGTCACGACGGTTGATGTGACGGCCGAACCATTCGATCTGGTCGGCATAGATGTTCGGGGTCGCGCATTCGACGGTGGCCGGCAGGTTGAGGATCACCTTGTGCTCAGGCGTCGGGTTCCAGACGTCGATGACCGCGTCGCAGACTTCCTTGGCGAACTCCAATTCGGTCGCGCTGAAGGTTTCCGGCGAGTATTCGAAGGTCCACTGGGTGTCCGGTTGCTGGGCGGCATATTTGACGAACAGCTTGGCGGCGTTCACGGCGATGGCCTTGACACCTTCCTTGTCCTGGTTGAAGACAATGCGGCGGAAGGACGGGGAGGTCGCGTTGTACAAGTGAACGATGGCTTTCTTCGCCCCGCGCAGGGATTCGAAAGTGCGCTCGATCAGGTCTTCACGGCCCTGGGTCAACACCTGAATGGTGGTGTCGTCCGGGATGTGGTTGCCTTCGATCAGGGTACGCACGAAGTCGAAGTCGGTTTGCGAAGCGGCCGGGAACGACGCTTCGATCTCTTTCACACCGACTTGCACCAGCGTCTTCCAGAAACGCAGCTTCTTGACTGCGTCCATTGGCTCGATCAGCGACTGGTTGCCGTCACGAAGGTCGGAACTGCACCAGATCGGCGCTGCGGTGATGGTCTTCGATGGCCAGGTACGGTCCGGGATGTCGATGGTCGGGAACGCGCGATATTTCGAAGACGGGTCTTTGAGCATGCTCATCGGGAAATCCTTATTGTGTGGGCCGAAAAAAGGCGGCCTGCCGGTGGATCAATGTTCTTGGGGAAAAGCGTGGGGCGAGGCACCGCGATTCAGCCTGGCAGTCGTGCACTGACGAGGCACAGGCTGCGGTGCTGACGAAGCTGAATGAGGGTGTGAGAGGTTTTCATGCCTTCAACCCTAACCGCCGTGATTGAGGATGGCAAGCAGTCGAAAAAAATTGAGAGGAATACTCGAATAGTCGGGATTATCGAGATTTTATTGCGGTCAGGCCGGGTGATTGTGTTGATGTTTGCGCGAGGTTTGAAGAGGGCGCAATTGAAAGTTGGCAGCCTTGTCTTGGCGACGGCAGCTATTCTTAAAGCCTCAACCAGACGACTGGAATGCAGGAGTCAGCGATGAACGAGTCGGATTGGAAGCTTTACAGTGCGTTGCGCCCGTTGGCCCATGAGCGGATGTGTATCCGGATCATGGACGAAGTCGAGCGCACGGTGCTGGATAGAAGCCAAGCGCCTTATGATCGAATTGAAGCGAGCGAAGAGCTGCTCAAAGCCGGGCAAAAGGAGCTGTATTGGGCATTTGGCGCTTTC
Source organism: Pseudomonas sp. GW823-FHT02C02 (assembly GCF_058797635.1). NCBI lineage: Bacteria > Pseudomonadati > Pseudomonadota > Gammaproteobacteria > Pseudomonadales > Pseudomonadaceae > Pseudomonas > Pseudomonas sp. GW823-FHT02C02. The sequence goes on from NZ_JBXAJV010000010.1 coordinate 227,491, forward strand.
AGGTTCTCACGCAATGACGCCAGCTCTCACTTACTGGCGTTGTGTGCCCGCGAGTTGATCACGGCTGAAGAATTGGCTGGCTTCTCACAAGACACTCAAACATGGATCAGCAATTGTCTGGCGGACCGGGAGGTCCATGGTATTGAGGATCTGGACGCTGAATAAGCGGCGGCAGTGATGGCCCAAGCGCGAGCCTGATTGCGAATGGGCCAGTCGCCTCAAAGAAGATTCAGGGCTGGAAAGCACCAATAAAAATCGCCGGATCCACCCGCGCATCATTCAGGCTGACATTCCAGTGCATGTGCGGCCCGGTCGCCCGCCCGGTGGCGCCGACTTTCCCGACTACACCGCCGCGCGCCAGTTGCTGCCCCACCTTCACGTCAATCTTCGACATATGGCAGAACATGCTGATAAAGCCCTGCCCATGGTCGACGAACACCGTGTTGCCATTAAAGAAGTAGTTGCCGATCAGGATTACCTTGCCCGCCGCCGGAGTCTTGATCGGTGTGCCGGCGCCCACGGCGAAATCCAGGCCCGAGTGGGGATTGCGCTCTTCGCCATTAAAGAACCGGCGCACACCGAACTTGCTCGACAGCGGCCCGTTGACCGGTTTGTCCAGTAGCAGGTTGCTCGGGGTGTTCGGACTGAACGTGCGGTAGGCGGCGATTTGCTCGGCCAGTTCACCTTCGATGCGCTTAAGGTTCTCCGGGTTCGGATTGACCTGCTGCGTGTTCTTCAGGGTGATGTGCTGTTCCGGATACTTCTTGTTGCCGACCGTGAAACTCAGAGTGCGACCGCCGCTGCTGACCTGCTGCGTGCCCGGTTTAACCGTCAACGGCACGCCGACAATCGCCAGCCAATTGTTCTGTTCCTTGACCACCAGCACCGACTTGCCTTGGTAGCTGGCTTTTGGCGCCTGTGCAGAGGCACCCAGGTCCACCACGGCCACGCCCCCCGGCACCGGTTTATTCAACAGGCGGGTGATGTAGCTGTCGGCGTGGGCATTGAAGGTCAGGCATAGCAACAGCAGCGGAGCTAAAAAACGCGGCATGGATCAATCCAGTAAAGAAAGGGTGACAGGCGTCAGGTGATTGTCTTCGACCCGGACGTGCAGCTCGCCTTCGCCCAGTTTGGCTTTCAGGCGCTGACCGGTATGGGTTTGCTCGGCGCTGCGAATCGCGTTGCCGCGTTCATCCAGCAGAATGCTGTAGCCACGGGCCAGGGTCGCCAGCGGGCTGACCACTTGCAGCGTCTGCACCTGACTTTGCAATTGCAGGCGACGGGACTTGAGCCCTTCGCGCATGGCTCGCGGCAGGCGCTCGGCGAAGCTGTCGAGGCGCTGACGAAGCATTGCCAATTGCCGTCCCGGGTGTTGCCCGGCGAGGCGGGTTTCCAGACGAATCAAGCGTTCGCGACGGGTATTGAGGCTGCGTTCGAACGCGCGGCGCATGCGCATGTCCAGGTCGTCCAGACGTTGTGCTTGTTGGCGCAGACGTTCGCCAGGGTGACGCAGGCGGCGGGACATGCCTTCCAGGCGCAGCCGATCGCGCATCAAACGGTCGCGGATGCGCATCACCAGCCGCCGGTGCAGGCTTTCGACCCGTCGCACCAGGTCGCTGGAATCCGGCGCGAGCAATTCGGCGGCGGCGGAGGGCGTCGGGGCGCGGACGTCGGCGACGAAGTCACTGATCGATACATCGGTTTCATGGCCGACGGCGCTGACAATCGGCGTCACGCACGCATCCACGGCGCGGGCCACGGCTTCTTCGTTGAAACACCAGAGGTCTTCCAGCGAACCGCCGCCACGGGCGAGGATCAGAGCATCAAAACCGCGAGCGTCCGCCAGTTTCAGGGCGCGGACGATTTGCGCAGTCGCTTCGCGGCCCTGTACGGCGGTCGGGATCAGAGTCAGTTGAACCTGCGGTGCGCGGCGGCGAAAGACGCTGATGATGTCGCGAATCACCGCGCCAGTCGGCGAACTGATAATGCCGATGCGCTGCGGATGCGCCGGCAACGGCACTTTGCGCTCGGCGCTGAACAGGCCTTCGGCGCTGAGTTTTTCCTTCAGTGCATCGAACGCCAGACGCAGCGCACCGTCACCGGCCGGCTCCACGGTGTCGAGGATCAGCTGATAGTCGCCACGCCCCTCGAACAGCGAAACCTTGCCGCGCACCTTGACCGCCAGGCCGTCCTTCAGCGCTTGGCGAACCCGCGCCGCGTTCTGCCGAAACAGCGCGCAACGAACCTGGGCGCCGCTGTCCTTGAGGGTGAAATACACGTGGCCGGACGCCGGCCGGGCGAGGTTGGAGATTTCGCCTTCGACCCAGATGTTGCTGAACACGTCTTCGAGCAACACCCGCGCGCGGCCGTTGAGCTGGCTGACAGTCAGGACTTCACGGTCCAGGCCGAGTCTTGCAAAGGGATCTTTAATCATGGGGCGCATGATAAAGGCATTCGTCGAACAATCTCCATGAGTGCGCACAAATCCCTTGTGAGAGCGGGCCTGCGCGCTCCCATAAGGAGTAAAGTCAGCCCCGGGATTCAGGGAAGACGAGGGAATGAGTGTGCTTGAGCTGTTGACCCCATGGCCATTCGGCGCCACGGATTGGCTGGTGATCGGGCTGGGCATTGCCCTGGCCTATATCGTGTTTGGTATCGCCGGATTTGGCACTGCGCTGGTGGCGGGGCCGATTCTTATTCTGTTCATGCCGCTGTCGAAGATCGTGCCGTTGCTGGTGCTGCTGGATTTTGTCGCAGCGTTTGGCAATTTGCTGCCTTCGCGGCGGGATGTGGCAAAGCCCGAGTTGCTGCGGCTGCTGCCCTGCATGGCGGTGGGCTGCACGTTGGGGGTGATCTTTCTGCTGAACCTCAAATCCGATGTGTTATTGCTGTTGATGGGGCTGTTCATCAGCGCTTATGCGATTTACAGCCTGTGGGTCAAAACCCGGCCGACGCAATTGTCCGCCGGTTGGGCCGTACCGATGGGCACTGTGGGTGGGCTGTTCGGGGCGCTGTTTGGCAGTGGCGGCTTCTTATATGCTATCTATTTGAACAGCCGGTTGCCGAAAGAGGCGGCACGGGCGACCCAGAGTGCGCTGATCAGTTGCAGCACCGTGGTGCGCTTGAGCCTGTTTGCCGTCGCAGGTGTCTATGCCGAGCTACCCTTATTAATATTGGCCCTGTGTCTATTGCCGGCCATGGCCGTGGGGCTGTGGGTCGGGCGGCGATTGACCCTGAGATTGTCCCGCGAGGGGTTCGTGCGGCTGGTGACCTGGTTGGTGCTGGCGAGCGGGATTGCCTTGATCGGGCGTTATTTGAGTACTTGACCGGATTTCGTCAGGGATTAAGCTGCCGGCCGTTCCGATGCCTTCGCGGGCAAGCCTCGCTCCTACAGTCGTTCGCAAACTTTTCCGGTAGGAGCGAGGCTTGCCCGCGAAGGCGTCAGTAAGAACACCGCAGAAACATCCAATTGACGCAGTAGGCTTGCACCATGAATTCGCAAAGCATCATCGTCCCGAAAATCTCCACACTGCCGGTACACGAACCCCGGGCCCGGGCGGTCGTGCGCTGGCTGGTACGCAAGAACATCATCAAGGAAGAGCTGACCACGTGTGGCCGTACCGGTAACCGCATGGGCCACGCCATCGCCGACGGTGCCCGCGCCGTGGTGTTGCACCCACAAGCGCTGCCGTTCGGCGAGCCGATCAATGGCCTGGAGATCATCACCAAGCGCTGCATCTACACGCCGGCCAAGGGGTTCCTGGAAGAGGCGGGTTGCGCCGAGTGCCGCAAGGAAGTCGGCGAAGCGCTGTTCGAAAGCCTGGAGGAGTGGATGCCAGGGCGCACCGATAACTTCACCTGCCCGGAGTGCGGGCATGAAGACGACATCAACGGCTTTCTTTTCCTGCAGGAATGCGGCTTTTCCAACCTGGGGTTCATCTTTAACAATTGGGCCGAGGCCGGGTTCAAGCAGAGCTTTATCGATGAGTTTGCCGATTGGCTGGATCAGCCCGTCAGTTGGGTGAAAGTCGAGTTGTAGGAAGCGACAATCCCCGTATATCAGTAATGCTAATAATAGAAAGAGTTTTACATTGAACACGAGGGGGTGTCTGACTATAATGGCGCGCTTCCATTTTCCCGCTCGGGAGCCCCCGCGATGCTGCGTATCAGCCAAGAAGCTCTGACATTCGACGACATTCTCCTAGTGCCCGGTTATTCCGAGGTGCTTCCTAACGAAGTCAGTCTCAAGACCCGCCTTACCCGTGGCATCGAGCTGAATATTCCTCTGGTTTCTGCCGCCATGGACACCGTCACTGAAGCCCGTCTGGCAATCGCCATGGCTCAGGAAGGTGGCATCGGTATCATCCACAAGAACATGACCATCGAGCAGCAAGCTGCCGAAGTGCGCAAGGTCAAGCGTTACGAGGCCGGCGTGGTCAAGGACCCGATCACCATCGAGGCTGAAGCCACGGTGCGTGAACTGTTCGAACTGACCCGTCTGCACAACATCTCCGGCGTTCCGGTTTTGCACAATGGCGACCTGGTCGGCATCGTCACTTCCCGTGACGTGCGTTTCGAAAATCGTCTGGAAGCCACGGTCCGCGAAGTGATGACGCCCAAAGAGCGTCTGGTCACGGTCAAGGAAGGCGCCGACAAGAACGACGTTCGTGAGCTGTTGCACAAACACCGCATCGAACGCGTGCTGATCGTCGACGACAAATTTGCCCTCAAAGGCATGATGACCGTCAACGACATCGAAAAAGCCAAGGCGTACCCGCTGGCCAGCAAGGACGATCAAGGTCGTCTGCGTGTTGGCGCAGCAGTTGGTACCGGTAAAGACACCGGTGACCGCGTCGCTGCCCTGGTCAATGCCGGCGTTGACGTGGTGGTGGTCGACACCGCACACGGTCACTCCAAAGGCGTGATCGACCGCGTTCGCTGGGTCAAACAGAATTTCCCTGAAGTGCAGGTCATCGGCGGCAACATCGCCACCGGCGCTGCTGCCAAGGCCCTGGCCGAAGCCGGCGCTGATGCGGTCAAGGTCGGTATCGGCCCTGGCTCGATCTGCACCACCCGTATCGTCGCCGGTGTCGGCGTCCCGCAAATCAGTGCCATCGCCAACGTCGCCGCTGCCCTTGAAGGCACTGGCGTTCCGTTGATCGCCGACGGCGGCATCCGCTTCTCCGGTGACCTGTCCAAGGCCATCGTAGCCGGTGCTTCCTGCGTGATGATGGGCTCGATGTTCGCCGGTACTGAAGAAGCCCCGGGCGAGATCGAACTGTTCCAGGGTCGTTCGTACAAGGCTTACCGTGGCATGGGTTCGCTGGGCGCCATGTCCCAGGCCCAGGGTTCCTCCGACCGTTACTTCCAGGACTCCTCTGCGGGTGCCGAGAAGCTGGTTCCGGAAGGCATCGAAGGGCGTGTTCCTTACAAGGGCAGCCTGAGCGCCATCATCCATCAACTGATGGGCGGCCTGCGTTCCTCGATGGGTTACACCGGCAGTGCCGACATCGAAGAAATGCGCACCAAGCCTGAGTTCGTGCGGATCACCGGCGCTGGCATGGCCGAGTCCCACGTCCACGACGTACAGATCACCAAAGAAGCGCCAAACTACCGCGTAGGTTGAGGCTTCAAGCAAAACGTTAAGTAACCGGGGCTGTTTTATTCAGCCCCGAGTTGTTTCTGAATCACGACTGTTTCTGAATTACTAGACGAGACTGAATCATGGCCCTCGACATTCACGCTCACCGCATCCTGATCCTCGATTTCGGTTCCCAGTACACCCAGCTGATTGCCCGCCGCGTGCGCGAAATCGGCGTGTACTGCGAACTGCATCCGTTCGATATGGATGAAGACGCGATTCGCGAATTCGCTCCAAAAGGCGTCATTCTCGCCGGCGGCCCCGAGTCCGTGCACGAAGCCGACAGCCCTCGCTGCCCGCAGGCGGTGTTCGACCTGGGCGTTCCGGTCTTCGGTATCTGCTACGGCATGCAGACCATGGCCGAACAGCTGGGTGGCAAGGTTGAAGGTTCCGAACTGCGTGAGTTCGGTTATGCCCGTGTCGACGTGGTCGGCAAGAGCCGCCTGCTCGACGGCATCGAAGACCACATCGACGCTGACGGCCTGTTCGGTCTCGACGTGTGGATGAGCCATGGTGACAAGGTCACCAAGATGCCGCAGGAATTCCACATCCTGGCCAGCACCCCGAGCTGCCCGATTGCCGGCATGTTCGACGATGCTCGTGGCTACTACGGCGTGCAGTTCCACCCGGAAGTGACCCACACCAAGCAGGGCGGTCGCATCCTGTCGCGCTTCATCCTCGACATCTGCGGCTGTGAAGCCCTGTGGACGCCATCGAAGATTGCGGAAGACGCCATCGCCAATATCCGCGCCCAGGTCGGCACTGACAACGTGCTGCTCGGCCTGTCCGGCGGCGTTGACTCTTCGGTGGTTGCCGCGCTGCTGCACAAAGCCATCGGCGACCAGCTGACCTGCGTCTTCGTCGACAACGGCCTGCTGCGTCTGCACGAAGGCGAGCAAGTGATGGCCATGTTCGCCGAGAACATGGGCGTCAAGGTGATCCGTGCCAACGCTGAAGACCAGTTCCTGAACAACCTGGCCGGCGAGTCCGACCCGGAGAAGAAGCGCAAGATCATCGGCCGTACCTTCATCGACGTCTTCGATGCCCAGTCCAACAAACTGGACAACATCAAGTACCTCGCTCAAGGCACCATCTACCCGGACGTGATCGAGTCGGCTGGCGCCAAAAGCGGCAAGGCCCACGTGATCAAGTCGCACCACAACGTGGGTGGCTTGCCGGAAGAAATGAACCTCAAGCTGGTTGAACCCCTGCGCGAGCTGTTCAAGGACGAAGTCCGTCGTCTGGGCCTGGAACTCGGCCTGCCGTACGACATGGTCTACCGTCACCCGTTCCCGGGCCCGGGCCTGGGGGTGCGCATTCTCGGTGAAGTGAAGAAGGAATACGCCGACCTGCTGCGTCGCGCCGACCACATCTTCATCGAAGAACTGCGCAAAGCCGACTGGTACCACAAAGTCAGCCAGGCCTTCGTGGTGTTCCAGCCGGTGAAATCGGTTGGCGTGGTTGGTGATGGCCGTCGTTACGCCTGGGTCGTGGCCCTGCGTGCAGTGGAAACCATCGACTTCATGACCGCGCGTTGGGCTCACCTGCCTTACGAACTGCTGGAAACCGTCAGCGGCCGGATCATCAACGAAATCGAAGGCATCTCCCGCGTGACTTACGACGTGTCGAGCAAGCCGCCAGCGACGATCGAGTGGGAATGATCCCGGTCTGACTGATCGCCCGTAACACCTGAAAGGCCCCGTGAGCGTGAGTTCACGGGGCCTTTTTGCGATCAGGCCGCTACAGTGGGCAGGCGCCCTTCAAGCATCAGGCCCATGCGATTGAGCGCGTGGACAAGGCTGATCAGATTCGCGTAAGTGACCTGATGCACGGCGGCCCAGGCAGGGCGGTTGATCAGAAAGCCCCCATTCGCCGTTCGCTCAATCATCGTTCGCACAATCTGATTCGACCGGCTGCGATGGATCAGCGTCAACGCGTCGTCCGACCTTTCAATGGTGAACATGCCCTGGCGGAACAGCAGCTGATTGATTTGCTCAGACGATCGTTGAATGACCGGAGTCGGCATCTGCAAGCTGATGTCGGCATACAGGGTGTCGAAATCACCGCGCATTTGAGCGCCGGCCTCCGAAACATCACGGCCGACCTCGATGCCATGGTCGATGCCCAGGTGCATAGGCTGGTCTGGGCCCACTTCTTCGATGCGTAGACCGATACCTCCCTCCGTTTCGCTGATGCCGGCCATCCCCCTGAATGTGTTTGTACTCTCCTGGTCGGTGAGCGCCAGCCATTTTCCGCCGCCATTGCGGGCTTGAGTGGCCTGCATGATGGTATGGGTGAGGTAGGTCTTGACGGATTGTCGTGAGATGGCACGGAAGTTTGAATCTGTGTAGCGATAACTCGCCAGGCAATCGGTGGCCTGGATTCGAATGCCGTTCTGCTGGGCCGCTTTGACGACTTCAAGGGGGGTGTACTGTCCGGCAGGATCACCTGGCAGTTTCTGCAGGTATTTCTCCAGCATCCCATGCATGTCCCCGGTTTCGGCGAACTCGTTCAGGTCGACCTGATTGAAGTCGTTGAGCAGGCGATGCATGTAGATCGTCTTGACGCCTTGTTTCGCCAGCGTCTGCATGTTTTCGATCAGGAACCGCATGCTGGCAATGCGATCCTGACTTTCACCGACGACAAGGCCGGGCGCTGTGTTGAAAATGTTCTCGATGAGTTCCGTTACGGTGGTGGAGGGTGTGATCACGGGCTGCACCGGCCGGGCGGGCAACGAGGCAAAAAAGTCCTCCGGGGTCTGGAATACGATCGCATCCCTGATCAGCACCGCTCGACGCCCAGCGACATACTCTTCGTAGGGGGAGACTCCTCTGATGAACCCGTTAGGCATGGCCACGACTTTTATATGGGTTTCCGGCTTTCCCAGGGCCAGGAAGTTCAGCGAACGTCCATTGGGTGCATCGTATCGCGTCAAATGACTGAAAAAATCAGACCTTGGCCGGGCGTGAGTCGTCGGCCTGGAAGGACCGGGTACGGGCGCAGGCTTGCTGAGGCCTTTGCCGCCGCCTTTCAATCCGGCTGTGGGTGCCAACTCCCATTCGCCCTCGCCATTCAGGCGCACGGGAATCGACCCCGTGGACGCCTGCGGATGACTGGGGTCGATGATCGCCCACGTACCGCCACCGTTGATGTCGGCTTCGTAGCGCACGTAATAAGCCTGATCGTTCATCATGATGGCGGTGGAAGGGTTTGAGTCCAGCGTATAGATACCCTGGAATTTTCCGCTCGTGGCCATCGGGTAGTTTTCGAGGATTTCATTGCTTTGGTAGTGCTCCGGCACTTCAAAAGCTTCGGCGGTTTCCTCGGGCAGGGTCGGCAACACACCCGGTTGCAGAGGCCCTTCCTCTGACTCTCCGGGCGCCAGAGGGTCTTGCGTGACGACGCTTTCTTCCGGATTGAGGGTCTTGTTCAAATCCGCCATCTCGGTCGCTTCAGCCGCCTCGGCCGCAGCCCCGACGTCTTCCAATACGTTGACTTCCTTGAGCAGCGGAATATTGAACAGCGCATTGATGCCATCGAGCACCGCGCCAATGACGCCGGCCTTGCGCTGCGCCGCCGTTTTGCCATTCACCGCCTTGTCGATGTTCAAACCCATCGCGGCGAGGCTGGCACCGATCACCGGCAGCGCGATTGGCCAGCCCATCATCGCCAAGGGACCAAAAACATGCAGACCGGCACTCAGGTAACCCAGCCAGAGCTGTTTGCGCATTTGTCCGTGGGTCACCAGCGTCAGGTCCGCCTCTTCCAGCATCGTGCTCTGGACTGCCCGGCTCTGCCAGGCGAAGGCATCGCCACTGATGGTGATGTTTTTCTGATTGATCAGGTGATGGTCGTATTTTCCCCAGGTGCCGACCAGCTGGTTCATCAGCGGAGTGATGTTGTCATGGACTTCCTTGCGAACCGACAGCGGGAAATGGGTCATGAACTCGGTCCGCGGCTGCGCCTCATTCATTTGCAGCATCATCCACCAGTGCATGTCCGTTTGTGTGGGATGCACGTGGAAGGCCTGTGCGGCGCCGGGAACATAAGTGATCTGTCGGCCGTTGCGGTCAACGATGCGCAGAATATCGGTGGCGACGTGCCCTGCGACATCCAGGGCGCAGACACGAAGATCCGCAGGCGCCGTGGTTTGGGATTGCAGCGTCGCCAGGGTAATCGGCCAGGCTGCGTCAGCGACAACGGCCCTTACGACGGTCTGGAAATCGTCCTCTTCCAGCTGACCGTTTTGCCGCGCCTCGACCGCTTTGCTGAGGTAGCTGGATTTGGCCAGGGTCCGGAAGTCATCGAAATGCGTGGTCCAGAAAGCGTTCAGCTTATTCAGGTAGCGTTCACTGAGGTTCATCTCCCACAGGTCTGTGAGGACCTTGCTGGGGTACATCCGCACCTCGTTGGTTTCATTGAAAATGCTGGCGTTTGCGTCTTCAGTGTAAAACCCGCCGTTACTGTTCAGTTCGAGGGCGTCGTCTTGATCGGTCACGCGATATCCCTGCATCACCAGTTGCGTCAGGGTCAGTGATTCACAGGGCTTGGGGGCGTGTTCCCAACTCAGAAAGGCCTTGGTGCTGCTGGCCGAGACGTTATCGAACCGATGCCACCAGACCTGGTCAGGATCCTTGTCGGTGATGCCGTGTTTTTTCAGGATTTCACAGGCGACCGCGTGGGCTTCTTCCTTCAACCCCGGACAGGCTGTGACAACGACGGGGGCAATCGTTTTCAGCTGCTCCCTGTCGGCAGCATTGGGTAACGCTTCAGTACTTTGATCGGCAGGCATGATCTCGCTCCTTGAGAAATGGGCCGTGAGGATGACCCGTTTGCTCAAGGCAAGTGCACTACATAGTTATGCCCACATGCCTTTCGTGACCGTGTAGGGTCAGCGCCGTGCCACATCTGAAAAGTAGAACTTGTCGAGGGTATGCCGTGATTCGGTGTATTCGAATTGGCGACCGTCCTGCAGGAACGTCTGGTTGCTGACCACGATCACATGACTCTGGCCGTCGAGGTCCAGGTGGTGTTGGTCGTCCTTGCTTCGAGGGACCGCTTCGATGGTGCGCTGGGCGTAGGCGATTTGCAGCTGCAGGGTCTGTTCGATGAAGGCGTAGATCGACTGCTCGGCGATGTCGCGGTTCAGGCCGGGAATCACGTCGCTGACGAAATGGTTGATGTCGAGGATCACGCGTTTGCCGTCAATCCGCCGAACGCGCTTGATCCGCGTGATCAGGCTGCCTTCTTCAGCCTTGATGTGGTCGAGCAGCGGGCCTTCGAGGGGGATTTGGGTGAATTCGACCACCTCGGTGCTGACGTCATTGCCCAGTCGCGGATAGGTCTCCTGGAAGCTGACGATGCCGCCCAACTGGAATTCGATCGGGTTGGTCGACAACACGAAAGTGCCTTTACCGTGGACTTTCTGGGCGAAACCGCGCTCCTGCAATTGCTCGATGGCCTTGCGCACGGTGCCGCGGCTGGCCTGATAGGTGTCCATCAATTCGGTTTCGGAAGGCAACCGGGCGCCGCGTTCCAGACGTTCGGTCGTGATGCTGGCAAGCAGATCGCTGTAGATCTGGTTGTATTTACTCATGGGGATGGCTCTGTGCCGCGATGTACTCAAGGTTTCGAACCTTAAGGGCAGGGTAGGGGTTTGTCCATGCGGCTTTGGGTTTCATCGTTTCGGGAGGTAGGAAAAGTCGCCGATTGACGGGGTCGTAGTAAACAAAATCAAACTCGTCTGTACGAGTTGTTGCTTTAACTCGTACAGACGAGTACTTTTCGCTTCGGCGTGCTGCCAAAAACAAAAAACTACAGCGGAAGAAAAGCATGAGCCACGACTATCCGAACATCGCCAGCGAGCTGCTGCAAAGCCTCGGCGGCAGCGACAACCTCGAGCAGGCCGCGCACTGCGTCACACGCCTGCGCCTGGCCCTCAAGGACCCGAGCCTGGTCGACAGCGCCACGCTGAATCAGATTGACCTGGTGAAAGGCTCATTCTTCACCGGCGGCCTGTTCCAGGTGGTCATCGGCCCCGGCGAGGTTGAAAAGGTGTACGCCGAACTGCGCCGTCAAACCGGTCTCGCCGCCTCAACCATCGCCGACGTTAAACAAAAAAGCGCCGACAAGATAAACGCGATGCAGCGTCTTGTGCGGGTGTTTTCCGACGTGTTCATGCCGATCCTGCCGGCGTTGATCATTGCGGGGCTGTTGATGGGCATCAACAACCTGATCGGCGCCAAGGGGATGTTCATCGAAGGCCAGACCCTGCTGGATGCCTACCCGAAACTCGACGGGCTCTGGAGCCTGATCAACCTGATGGCCAACACCTCGTTTGTGTTCTTGCCGGCACTGGTGGGCTGGTCGGCGGCCAAGCGGTTCGGTGGCAGCGAAATCCTCGGCATCGTGCTCGGCCTGATGCTGGTTCACCCGGACCTGCTCAACGCCTGGAACTACGGCAAAGCGGTGGCCGGGCTGGACGGGCAAAGCCTGCCGTACTTTGACATTCTCGGGTTGTTCCAGATCGAGAAGGTCGGTTACCAGGGCCAAATCCTGCCGATCCTGCTGGCGGCCTATGTCATGAGCGTCATCGAAAAATGGCTGCGGGCGCGGGTGCCGAACGCCGTGCAATTGCTGGTGGTGCCGATTACCACCATCGTGGTCACCGGCGTGTTGGCACTGGCCGTGATCGGCCCGGTGACCCGGCATCTGGGGATTCTCATCACCGAAGGCGTGGTCATGCTGTTTGACCTCGCGCCGATGGTCGGCGGGGCGATTTTCGGGCTGCTCTACGCGCCGCTGGTGATCACCGGCATGCACCACATGTTCCTCGCGGTCGACTTGCAACTGATCTCCACCCAGGGCGGCACGTTCATCTGGCCGATGATCGTCATGTCCAACCTCGCCCAGGGCAGCGCGGCACTGGCGGTGTTCTACATGACCCGCAGTGTCCGCGACAAAAGCATGGCCTCGACCTCGGCGATTTCCGCCTATTTCGGCATCACCGAACCGGCCATGTTCGGGGTCAACCTGCGCTACAAGTTTCCGTTCTATGCGGCCCTTTGCGGTTCGGCCCTGGGTTGCATCTTCCTGTCGCTGAACAAGGTCCAGGCCTCGGCAATCGGTGTGGGTGGCTTGCCCGGTTTCATCTCGATCATTCCGCAGTTCATTCCGATGTTTGTGATTGGAATGGTGATTGCGATGGTCGTGCCGTTTGTTCTGACCTGTGGGTTGAGCATGAAGATTATCCGGCCAGGGTATCGGGTTGCCTGACAGACCGGATTCGCGAGCAAGGCCTGGACAAAATTATTGAAGGAATAGCGCCATGCAAGACTGGCAACGTTCGGTGATCTATCAGATCTACCCGAAGAGTTTTCACAGCCACGCCGGCAACCCCTCGGGGGATTTGCTCGGCGTCGTGGCCAAGCTCGATTACCTGCACTGGCTGGGTGTCGACTGCCTGTGGATCACGCCGTTCCTGCGTTCGCCCCAGCGCGACAACGGTTACGACATCAGCGATTACTACGCCATCGACCCGAGCTACGGGACCATGGCCGATTGTGAGTTGCTGATTGCCGAGGCGGGCAAGCGCGGGATCAAGCTGATGCTCGATATCGTGGTCAACCACACCTCGATCGAACACGCCTGGTTCCAGCAGGCCCGTAGCAGCCTCGACAACCCGTACCGCGACTTTTACATCTGGCGCGATCAGCCCAACAACTGGGAATCCAAGTTCGGTGGTTCGGCCTGGGAATACGAAGCGCAGACCGGTCAGTACTTCCTGCACCTGTTCGATCACACCCAGGCCGACCTGAATTGGGACAACCCGAACGTACGCGCCGAAGTCTTCAAGATGATGCGTTTCTGGCGCGATAAAGGCGTGGGCGGTTTCCGTCTGGATGTGATCAACCTGATCTCCAAACCTTCGGACTTTCCAGAAGACAACACCGACGGCCGACGCTTCTATACCGACGGCCCGAACGTGCATGAATACTTGCAGCAAATGCACCGCGAAGTCTTCGAAGGTCACGACCTGATCAACGTCGGCGAGATGTCGTCCACCAGCCTGGAACACTGCATTCGCTACTCGAAGCCAGAGTCGAAAGAACTGTCGATGACGTTCAACTTTCATCACCTGAAGGTCGATTACCCGAACCTGCAGAAGTGGATTCGCGCCGACTTCGACTTCCTCGAACTCAAGCGCATTCTCTCGGACTGGCAGACCGGCATGCAGGCCGGCGGTGGCTGGAACGCGTTGTTCTGGTGTAACCACGACCAGCCACGGGTGGTGTCGCGTTTCGGCAATGACGGCGAGTTTCGGGTGATCTCGGCGAAGATGCTCGGCACCGCGCTGCACTTCCTTCAGGGCACACCGTTTGTGTATCAGGGCGAAGAACTGGGCATGACCAATCCGGGGTTTGATCACATCGATCAGTACCGCGATGTCGAGACGCTCAACATCTTTCGCCTCAAGCGGGAGGCTGGTGCAAGTGATGCCGACAACATGGCGGCGATCATGCAGAAATCCCGGGACAATGGCCGTACGCCGATGCACTGGAACACCGAGCCGAACGCAGGATTCAGCGCCGCAGAACCCTGGATTGGCGTGCCGGCCAACGCGACGCAGATCAACGTCGCCACCCAGCTCGACGATCCGGACTCCGTGCTGCATCACTACCGTCAGTTGATTGCCCTGCGCCGTAGCGAAGCGCTGATTTCCGATGGCGTCTATCGGCAATTGTTGCCGGAGCACCCGCAAATCTGGGCGTATGTGCGTGAAGGTCAAGGCGAGCGTTTGCTGGTACTGAACAACTTCTATGGCACGCCGTGCGACGTCGAGCTGCCCGATGACGTGATCAGCGAAGCCATGACTCAACGCCTGGTCATCAGCAATTACCCGAACTGTCCGCCGCGAAACCGGCAGATTTTTTTAAGGCCCTATGAGTCGTTCGTTTTGCACCTGACCGACTGATCGACCACTAAAAACACCGACTTTAAAAAACACGCAGAGCGCTGCGCGGGGGAGTTTTGCGCGCCGAATTTGCGGAACAACACAATAAAAATAATGGGGTGGTTCTTGAAAACAACACTAAATTGCAGCCTTGCTGCCGCGAGCTTATGCCTGGCGTTGCCGTTGTCAGCGCAGGCCCTGGAGTTCGGCGGCTACGTGCGCAGCGGCGTCGGGACATCGGTCAACAGTGGAAAACAACAGTGTTTCCAACTGCCCGGCGCGCAGACCAAATACCGCTTGGGCAACGAGTGTGAGCAGTACGGTGAGCTTGAACTTCGCCAGGACCTGTACAGCCTGGACGATGGTTCGGTGCTGAGCGTCGACGGCATGGCTTCTCTGTATAACCAGTACGACAAGGACCTGACGTTCAATGGCGACAATGGCTCGGTGCGCATGCCGCAGTTGTACGCGCAGTGGTCGAACATGCCGAGCCTCAACGGCGGTTCGCTGTGGGCCGGTCGGCGTTACTACAAGCGAAACGACATCCACATCTCCGACTTCTACTACTGGAACCAGAGCGCCACGGGCGGTGGTATCGAGGATGTGCTGATCGGCGATCTGAAATACAGCTATGCCTTCTCGCGCAAGGACAACCTGTATCAGAAGGACTACATCAACCGTCACGATTTCAACGTCGCCGGTTTCCGCACCAACCCCGGTGGTGAACTGGAACTCGGACTGAGCTACATCGACAAACCCGACAGCCGCGACGCACACCGCGGCTGGGCAATCACCGCACAGCATGTGCAAAAAGGTTTTCTGGGCGGCAAGAACAAACTGGCCTTCCAGTACGGCGAAGGCCCCGGCACCGGGCTGGGCTATACCGGCAACGTAAAGCTGGACGACAGCAACAAAAGCTACCGGGTGGTGGAGTTCTTCGACTGGCAAGTGACGCCACGGTTTGGCGGACAAGTCGAGGCGGTTTACCAGAAGGACATTCGCCCGGACGGGGCCGATCAGAACTGGATTTCCCTGGGAATTCGTCCGGCGTACGCGATCACCGAGCAGTTCAAACTGGTGACCGAACTGGGCCACGATCAGGTCGAAGCTGCGGGCGGCACGCGCAAGCTGAGCAAGTTCACCTTCGCCCCGACATGGTCGCCCAAAGGTCCGGAATTCTGGGCGCGGCCCGAAGTGCGTCTGTATTACACCTATGCCAGCTGGAACGAGGCGGCCAAACGGGCAGCCAATGAACTGGCGGCGGGCTCGGCATTGTCCGATACCGGCGCCTTCGGCACGGCGCGGCACGGTGCGAATGTCGGATTGCAGGTCGAGTATTGGTGGAAATAAGCGATGCTGTCGGAGCCTCGCGCTCCATCGGCACTTCAAAGAACAAAACAGCAGGTGACGTCATGGCCACACCCCAACAATTGCAACTGCACGCCCCCCTGTCAGGCGTATTGGTGCCGCTGGACCTCGTGCCCGACCCGGTGTTTTCCAGCCGGGTCATCGGCGACGGGCTGTGCATCGACCCGACTTCAACGACCTTGTGCGCGCCGCTGGCCGGGGTTGTCAGCAATGTGCAGGCCAGTGGGCATGCCGTCAGCATTACTGACGAAAAGGGTGTGCAGGTGTTGATGCATATCGGCCTCGACACGGTGAACCTGGCCGGAAACGGGTTTACGCGGCTGGTGGAGGAAGGCCAGCAGGTTGACGTTGGGCAGGCGCTGATCGAGTTCGATGCCGATTTTGTTGCATTGAATGCCCGCAGCCTGCTGACGTTGATGCTGGTGGTCAGTGGAGAACCGTTCACCTGGCTGGCGCCGGAAACGGGTCTGGTAGACAGTGGCCAGCCGCTGCTGAGCCTGAACCTTGTCGAGCAGACAAGCGATACGCCGCTAACCGAAGCGGACGAAGCGCTGTTTTCAAAACCGGTGACGCTGGCCAACCTCAACGGCTTGCACGCCCGTCCAGCCGCGGTATTCGCCCAGGCGGCAAAAGCTTTTTCGGCGAGCATCTACCTGCATAAAAAGCAGGAGACTGCGAACGCGAAATCCCTGGTGGCGATCATGGCGTTGCAGACGGCGCACGGTGATGTCATGCAAGTCAGCGCGGCCGGTCCGGATGCGGAAGCGGCGATCAAGACGCTGGCCGAACTGCTGCTGACTGGATGCGGTGAAGTGGTCGCGGGTCCGATGCAGGTTGAGGTGAATGCGGTCGAGGCTTCATCGCTGACGGTGCTGCGCGGGGTTTGTGCATCACCCGGGTCGGCGTTTGGCCAAGTGGTACAGATCGCCGAACAAAACCTGGAAGTGAATGAACTCGGCTCAACGCCGCAGGTGGAACGCGATCATCTGTCCCGCGCCCTGGCCGAAGCACTGGTGGCCCTGCAACAGCTGCGTGACAACGCCAAGAGCGACGCGCAGGCCGACATTTTCAAGGCGCATCAGGAGCTGCTCGAAGACCCTGGTTTGCTGGAAGTGGCTCACGTGCTGATCGATGAAGGCAAAAGCGCCGGGTTTGCGTGGCGCTCGGCCACCGAGTCAGCAGCCACCTTGTTCAAGAGCCTGGGTAACGCCCTGCTCGCGGAGCGGGCGGCGGACCTCGCCGATGTGGGTCAGCGGGTGCTCAAACTGATCCTCGGCGTGCGGGATCAGGCGATGGAGCTGCCTGAAGGCGCGATCCTGATCGCCGAACAACTGACGCCGTCGCAGACCGCCGGGCTCGATACCCGCAAGGTACTGGGTTTCGCCACGGTGGGTGGCGGTGCCACCAGCCACGTCGCGATCCTCGCCCGGGCGTTCGGTTTGCCGGCGATCTGCGGACTGCCGGTACAAGTGATGGCGCTGGTCAATGGAACCCAGGTGTTGCTCGATGCCGACAAGGGCGAATTGCAGCTGGATCCGGATCTGCAGGCCATCGAACAGCTGCAAGCCAAGCGCCAGCTTCAACAGCAACGCCGGCAGCATGAGTTGGCGCACGCAACACTGGCCGCCTGCACCCGCGACGGTCACCATTTTGAAGTGACGGCCAACATCGCTTCGCTGGCCGAAGCCGAGCAGGCCGTTGCACTGGGAGGCGAGGGCGTCGGTTTGCTCCGTTCGGAGTTTCTCTATCTGGATCGCAACCATGCGCCGAGCCATGACGAGCAGGCGTCTACCTACAACGCCATCGCCCAAGTACTCGGGCCGACGCGCAATCTGGTGGTGCGCACCCTGGACGTCGGCGGTGACAAACCGCTGGCCTACGTGCCGATGGACAGCGAAACCAACCCCTTCCTCGGCATGCGCGGGATTCGTTTGTGCCTGGAGCGCCCGCAGCTGTTGCGTGATCAGTTCAAGGCCATCCTTGGCAGTGCCGGGCTCGCTCGCCTGCACATCATGCTGCCGATGGTTACGCAGCTGGCGGAGTTGCGCCTGGCTCGGCAACTGCTCGAAGAAGAGGCGCTGGTTTTGGGCCTCACGGAACTGCCCAAGCTGGGCATCATGATCGAAGTGCCGGCGGCGGCACTGATGGCGGACCTGTTTGCACCCGAGGTGGATTTCTTTTCCATTGGCACCAACGACCTCACGCAATACACCCTGGCCATGGACCGCGATCACCCGCGGCTGGCCAGTCAGGCCGACAGCTTTCATCCGGCGGTGCTGCGCTTGATTGCCAGCACCGTAAAGGCTGCGCACGCCCACGGCAAATGGGTCGGTGTGTGTGGCGCGATGGCCTCCGAGACGCTGGCCGTTCCGCTGTTGCTGGGGCTGGGGGTGGATGAACTGTCGGTGAGTGTGCCGTTGATTCCGTCGATCAAGGCAGCGGTTCGTGAGCTGGACCTGATGGACTGTCAGGCCATCGCCCAGCAAGTGCTGGGCCTGGAAAGTGCCGGACAGGTACGCGAGGCATTGCGCCTGTATCACGAGGCGACGGTCGATACTTCACTGGTTCTGGAGAACTGAACATGTTCGAGAAAATGCAGCGGGCGTTCTGGAAAGCGTTGACGCCGGATCTGGTGGCGGAGGAGCCGAAGGCAGTTGTTCAGCCTGTGTCCGGGTTGCCAGCGAATGTCGTGGACGCACTGGGTGGCGTGGATAACCTCAAGTCTCAGCAGCCTGTAGCGTTGACCCGGGTCCGGGTGGCGTTGCGGGATGTGGCGCGGATGGATCGGCAGGCATTGAGTGTGGCAGGTGTGCCGGGCGTCATGATGCTGGATGACGGGGTGGTGCATCTGATTACCGGCCTGCAGCCATAACCGATTCCCTTCCGGGGGATGTGCGGCCCTCGGTCGCCCTTACTGTTTCTCATCCGCAGGTGTATCGTATTCGCCTTTTACAGGCCCTCGGGCCTGTCGCTGATACGTGAGGTAGTTGAGTTCATGTCCTTTACCCGTCGCCAAATCCTCGGTGGCCTGGCCGGTCTTGTTGTCGTTGGTGTCGGAGCGGGGGGCGCGTCGCGGTACTGGCTGGGCAAGATGGCTGATGCTGACGCCGGTCATGACTATGAGCTGATCGCCGCACCGCTGGACGTCGAACTGGTCGCCGGGCACAAGACCGAAGCCTGGGCGTTCGGCCCTTCGGCACCGGGCACCGAGTTGCGGGTTC
Source organism: Pseudomonas sp. GW823-FHT02C02 (assembly GCF_058797635.1). Lineage (NCBI taxonomy): Bacteria > Pseudomonadati > Pseudomonadota > Gammaproteobacteria > Pseudomonadales > Pseudomonadaceae > Pseudomonas > Pseudomonas sp. GW823-FHT02C02. Next base: position 246,674 of record NZ_JBXAJV010000010.1, read on the forward strand.
GTCAGGGTGAATGGTTGCGGGTGCGTTTCATCAACCATCTGCCGGTGGCGACCACCATTCACTGGCACGGCATCCGCCTGCCGCTGGAAATGGACGGTGTCCCGTACGTTTCGCAATTGCCGGTGCTGCCTGGGGAGTACTTCGACTACAAATTCCGTGTGCCAGACGCGGGCAGTTACTGGTATCACCCGCACGTGAACAGCAGCGAAGAGCTCGGCCGCGGCCTTGTCGGCCCGCTGATCGTCGAAGAGCGTGAGCCCACCGGTTTCAAATACGAAAAAACCCTGAGCCTCAAGAGCTGGCACGTCGATGAAGAGGGGGCTTTCGTGGCCTTCAGCATTCCTCGCGAAGCCGCCCGGGGTGGCACGGCGGGACGGCTGTCGACCATCAACGGTGTCTCGCAAGCGGTGATCGACTTGCCCGCCGGGCAAATCACCCGCGTGCGCCTGCTCAACCTCGATAACACCCTGACCTATCGCCTCAATATTCCTGGCGTCGAAGCGCAGATCTACGCGCTGGATGGCAATCCGGTGGAGCCGCGCCCGCTGGGCAAGGAATACTGGCTCGGCCCGGGCATGCGTATCTGCCTGGCGATCAAGGCGCCGCCCGCCGGTGAAGAACTGTCCCTGCGCAACGGCCCGGTTCGCCTGGGCACGTTGCGCTCGGTGGCCAACACCGATGCACCCACCGAATGGCCCGCTGCCCTGCCGGCCAACCCGGTGGCCGAGCCCGACCTGGCCAATGCCGAGAAACTCAACTTCAATTTCGAATGGGTGGGCTCGGTGTCGGTCAACGTCAACAACGGCAAGCCGCCGAGCCTGTGGCAGATTAACGGCAAGGCCTGGGACATCACGGACAAGACCTGCGCCGACCGCCCGATTGCAAAGCTTGAAAAGGGCAAGAGCTACATTTTCGAATTGAAGAACATGACTCAGTATCAGCACCCGATTCACCTGCACGGCATGAGCTTCAAAGTCATCGCCTCGAACCGGCACAAGGTGATCCCGTACTTCACCGACACCTACCTGTTGGGCAAGAACGAGCGCGCACGAGTGGCGCTGGTGGCGGATAACCCCGGCGTGTGGATGTTCCATTGCCATGTGATCGATCACATGGAAACCGGCCTGATGGCCGCTATCGAGGTGGCTTGATGCGTCAGATACGTCCCGCCGCGATCATCGACCGCAGCCGTGACCGCGACTTCATGCGCGAAGCCCTGGCCCTGGCCGCCCAAGGCGCGGCGCTGGGTGAGGTGCCCGTGGGCGCGGTGTTGGTGCAGAACGGCGAAATCATCGGTCGCGGCTTCAATTGCCCGATCAGCGGCAACGACCCGAGTGCCCACGCCGAAATGGTCGCAATCCGCGCCGCAGCCTTGGCCGCCAGCAACTATCGCCTGCCGGGCAGCACGCTGTACGTAACCCTTGAACCGTGCAGCATGTGCGCAGGGCTGATCGTGCATTCACGGATTGCGCGGGTGGTGTATGGCGCGCTGGAGCCCAAGGCCGGGATTGTGCAGAGTCAGGGGCAGTTTTTTACCCAGGGCTTCTTGAACCACCGGGTGTTGTTTGAAGGCGGGGTGTTGGCGGAGGAATGCGGGGCGGTACTCAGCGAGTTTTTCAAGGCTAGACGCGCAAAGCCCACTGAATAAACACAAAGCCCAATGTAGGAGTGGGGGGGGGGGGGGGGGGGGGGGGGGGGGGGGGGGGGGGGGGGGGGGGGGGGGGGGGGGGGGGGGGGG